>CBDVDY010000045.1:0-14935 GCA_965372875.1 uncultured Alphaproteobacteria bacterium
CGAGGCCGCGCATTCGGACCGGCGCAACGACGCCACCATCGACGAGATCAAGGCTCTGTTGGGCGACCGGCTCTCGACCTCCGCCGCGGTGCGCGAGCAGCACGGCAAGGATTTGTTCTATCACAAGGCGGCGCCGCCCGACGCCGTGGCCTTCGCGCACGGCACCGAGGAAGTGAGCGAGATCGTCAAGATCTGCGCCCGCTACAAGACGCCGATCATCGCCTTCGGCACCGGCACCTCGGTGGAAGGGCATATCGCCGCGCTGCACGGCGGGGTGTGTATCGATCTCAGCCAGATGAACGAGGTGATCGTGGTCAACGCCGAGGACCTCGACTGCCGGGTACAGGCCGGCGTCACCCGCAAGCAGTTGAACGAATATCTGCGCGATACCGGCCTGTTCTTTCCGATCGATCCGGGCGCCGATGCCTCGTTGGGCGGCATGGCGGCGACCCGAGCCTCGGGCACCAACGCCGTGCGCTATGGCACCATGCGCGAGAACGTGCTCTCGCTCACCGTCGTATTGGCCGACGGCCGCGTCATCCGCACCGCCAGGCGGGCGCGAAAATCCTCCGCCGGCTACGATCTGACCCGGCTCTTCGTGGGATCGGAGGGTACGCTCGGCGTGATCACCGAGGTCGGGCTCAAGCTCTACGGCATCACCGAGGCGATCTCGGCCGCGGTCTGCTCGTTCCCGACGCTCGACGACGCCGTCAACACGTCGATACTGACGATCCAGTCCGGCGTGCCGGTGGCGCGGATCGAGCTGCTCGACGACGTGCAGATGGACGCCATCAACAAATACTCCAACACGGATTATCCGGTTGCACCCACCCTGTTCCTGGAATTCCACGGCTCGGAGGCGGGCGTGCGCGAGCAGGCCGAAACCGTGCGCGAGATCGCCAACGATTTCGGCGGCGGCGATTTCAAGTGGACCGCCAATACCGAGGAGCGCAACAAAATGTGGCAGGCGCGGCACGACGTCGCCTATGCCTGCGCCGCTCTGCGGCCGGGCGCGGCCCTCATCGCCACCGATGTCTGCGTGCCGATCTCGCGGCTGGCCGAATGCATCGCCGAGACCAGGAAGGATATCGACGAAATCGGCCTGATCGCGCCCATCGCCGGCCATGTCGGCGACGGCAACTTCCACGTCGGTCCGCTGTTCGACAGGGACGACCCGAAAGAGGTCGAGGCGGTCGAGAAATTCAACGAGCGCCTGGTCATGCGGGCGCTGGCCATGGACGGCACCTGCACCGGGGAGCACGGCGTCGGCATCGGCAAGATGAAGTTCCTGCAGGCCGAGCACGGCGAGGCGCTCTCGGTCATGCGCACATTGAAAATCGCCCTCGACCCGGAGAACATCATGAACCCGGGCAAAATGGTGAAGGTCTGAACGGCGCGCTACGTCACTTGGCGGTAATGGGATAGGCCGGAGTCCCGCCGGTCAGAACCGTCGCCACATCCCTGGCCACGGTGGTCTGCAGATCGAGCAGCGCTTCCTCGGAATAGAACCCCGTGTGCGGGGTCAGGATTACATTGTCGCGTCCCAGGATGGAAGCACCCGCTGGCGGCGGCTCCACCGGCATCACATCGAGCGCGGCGCCCGCCAACTCGCCCGCGTCCAGCGCTTCGGCAAGGGCGTCTACGTCCACCAGGGGCCCGCGGGCCGTGTTGATCAGCAGCGCGGTGGATTTCATCTTCTTGAAAGCGTCGGCGTTGAACATGCGCTCGGTTTCCGGCGTCAGCGGCGCGTGCACCGAGATAAAATCCGAGCGCGCCAGCAATTGTTCGAAATCAATGCGGGCGACGCCGAGCTTTGTAAAAATATCGTCGGGCGCGTATGGATCGAACGCCACGATTTCGATACCGAACGCTTGCGCCTTGGGGACCACTTTTTGCGGGATATTGCCGAGGCCGACCAGGCCCAGCGTACGACCCCTGAGCCGGTGCAACGGCACAACCGCCGGCATCTCCCAGCGGCCGGAATTCACCAGGCTGTTGCCGTAGGGGATCTTGCGGGCAAGCGAAAGCAGCATGGCCATCGCATGATCGGACACTTCGTCGAGGCAATAAACGGGCGCGTAGGTCACCACGATGCCGGCCTTGGCCGCGGCTTTGAGGTCGATGTTGTCGACGCCGATGCCAAAGCGGCCGATGACCCGGCACTTTTCGAGCCCGGCGATGATTTCGCCGGTGATCTGGCCGTAGGTGACGAAAAGCGCCTCGGCATCGCGGGCGACGTCGAGAATTCCCTCCAATGTGGGTTCCTTGGCGACCCGCAACTCGGGGTTCAGGCTCGCCAGCACCTCCTTGGCCGGGTCGAGCGTGGGGAAAACCGTATCGGCAACCGCGATCAACGTCGAAGACATACCCTAACTCCCTGTCTCGGCCCGGCGACAATCCGTGACCGAGCTCCGCTTCTTGTTCGTTCGGCGCGGATGGTAGTCGTAAACAGGGTACAATAGGAAGGGCGAAGCGGACCCCGTCCATGAGCAGGGACAGCGAAAATCCCGATGACGCGCCAGCCGGGAAGCGCTGGCATACGCTCGATCAGGCGGAACTGCTGCGTGCCCTGGAAACGAACGAGGCCGGTCTGTCGTCTGGCGAAGCGGCGGCCCGGCAACGGCGGTTGGGCCGAAACATTCTGCCGCGAGCCAAGCGGCCGGGCTTGGCCACCATCTACGTTAGCCAGTTCAAGAACCCTCTAATCTACATTCTGCTCGCGGCCGCGGCGGTATCGCTTGCCATCGGCGAGGCGACCGACGCCGCTTTCATCTTCGGCGTTCTCCAGTTGAACGCGCTAATCGGCACGGTGCAGGAGTCGCGGGCCGCGTCCAGTGCCGCGGCGCTGGACGCGCTGGTCAAGAGCTGGACCGTGACGCGTCGTGGCGGCGGCCGCGATCGTATCGATGGTGGCGATCTGGTGCCGGGCGATATCGTCGAGCTCGAATCCGGCGACAAGGTACCGGCCGACGTTCGTCTTTTGAAGTCTATCGACCTCGCGGCCGATCAGTCCTTGCTTACCGGCGAATCGCTGCCGGTGGCGAAAGACGCTGAGATCATGCCGGCCGCGGACGCCCCGGTCGCCGAACGCGCCAATATGCTGTACGCGGGTACCACGGTACTGCGCGGACGGGCGCTGGGCGCCGTGGTCGCCATCGCGGCGGAGACCGAGATCGGCCGGATCGCCGAAGCGCTGGCGTTCGAGGAAACACCGCCGCCGCCGCTGGTGCTGCGTCTCGACCGCTTCACCCGCGCGATCGGTTTGGCGATGACGGGGGCCATCGCGATCCTCGCGGTGGCGCAATATCTGCAGGGCGTCCCGCCCGCTCAGATATTTTTCGTGGCCGTGGCGCTGGCCGTGGCGGCAATTCCCGAGGGCCTGCCGGTCGCCATCACGGTGACGCTGGCTATTGCTACCAATCGGATGGCCCGGCGCAACGTCATCGTCCGGACCCTGCCAGCGGTCGAAGGGCTTGGCGCCTGCACGCTGATTGCCAGCGACAAGACGGGAACCCTCACCTGCAACAAGCTCACCGTCAAGCGCCTGTTCGTACCGGGAAGCGGCGATTTCGAAGTCGCCGGCGAGGGTACCGCGACGGACGGTTCGGTGCGCCCGCTAACCTTTGCTACCGACGGCAACATGAACGACCGGGCCATTCGGCGGATCGCCGTGGCCGGCGCGCTGTGCAACGAGGCCGGACTGAAGATCTTGCCCGACGGCGTACACCATATCGGAGACACCGTGGATGTCGCCTTTCTGGTGCTCGCCGCCAAGCTTGGGCTGGATCGCGACCGTCTGCGCGAAGACTATCCGGAATTAGGGCGCGTGCCGTTCGAGCCGGCGCGCCGCTTCGCCGCGTCGTTCAACCGGAAAGGAGAGCAAAGGCGGTGCACCGTCAAGGGCGCGGCGGAAGTGGTTCTGCCTATGTGCGCGGGCCTCGACCGCGCCGCCATACTGGAACAGGCCGACCGCCTCGCCGCCGCGGGCTACCGGGTGCTTGCGGTGGCGGAGGGCGAGGCGAAAAGCGTTGGCGACGAAGCGATACCGCCGGCGGAAGCCCTCGGTGGGCTGGAGTTCCTGGGTCTCGTGGGGCTGATCGATCCACTTCGGCCCGGGGCGCCGGCGGCGGTGCGGCAGTGCCGCGAGGCCGGGATCGACGTTCGCATGATCACCGGCGACCATCCGGAAACGGCGCTCGCAATCGCCCGCGATCTCGGCATGGCCGAAGCGAGAGCGGAGGTTGTCACCGGGGCCGATTTGCGGCGCGGCGTGAACGTGTCCAGCGCTCGCGTCTTTGCCCGGGTCGAGCCGATGCAGAAGCTGTCGATCGTCGACGCGCTCAAGCGGGACGGGCATTTTGTCGCGGTCACCGGCGACGGCGTCAACGATGCGCCAGCCCTGCGCGCCGCCCATATCGGCGTTGCCATGGGACGCGGCGGCACCGACGTCGCCCGCGACGCCGCGGACCTCATCCTGACCGACGACAATTTTGCCTCCATTGTCGGCGGCGTCGAGGAAGGACGCATCGCTTACGACAACGTGCGCAAGGTGGTGCTGCTCCTCATCAGCACCGGTGCGGCGGAAATCATGCTTTTCGTGCTGGCGATCGCCGCTGGCCTGCCGCTTCCGCTCTACGCGGCGCAACTGCTTTGGCTCAACCTGGTAACCCAGGGCATCCAGGACGTGGCTCTGGCCTTCGAGCGCGGCGAGCCTGGCGTGCTGCGCCGCCCACCGCGGCCGCCGGAGCAACGCATCTTCGACCGGCGGATGATCGAGCAGACAATCGTGTCCGGCGGCTATATGGGTTTGGCGGGGTTTCTGTTCTTCGACTGGTGTCTTGCGCAGGGTTGGAGCGAGGCGGCCGCGCGCAACGCGCTGCTGTTGCTGATGGTGTTGTTCGAGAACGTGCATATCTTCAATTGCCGCTCGGAGACGCGGTCGGTACTGCGAATACCCCTTCGCGCCAATCCCTTGTTGATGCTGGCGGTCATCGCCGCACAGGCCGCGCATTTGACGGTCCTGTATGTGCCGGGCTTTTTCCAGGATGTATTGAAGACCGCGCCAGTGGACGGCCGGATTTGGTTTATCGTGGCCGGGCTTGCGCTGTCCCTGGTGCTGGTCATGGAGGTTTACAAACGTGTCCGTGCAACACAGGTTGTGTAAATTCGAGGCTCCGAACACGGACACTTCGTGAAAGCACGCGCGTCACGCATCGCCCTATACACCATCGCCACCGCCGTAATTTTATCGGCGGCGGCGGTCGTCATGGCGCCAAGCCTAGTCGACTGGAACCGCTACAAGCCGGAAGTCGCGGCCGCGGCGGCGGCGTTGACAGGCCGCGATGTCGTCATCGAGGGCGACATTAGCTTCGAAATTTTGCCGGTGCCGGTCTTGCGTGTCGACGACGTTCGCGTATCCAACCCGGCTGGTTTTGGGGGCGGCGAGATCGCCCGGGCCGGAGCCGTGCATCTGCGGGTTTCGCTCCCGGCGCTGATGGCCGGCCGGGTCGAGATCGGCACGGTGACCGTCGTCCGTCCGCTGCTCACCCTGGAGATATTGCCGGATGGGCGGCGCAATTGGGCATCCGCATCGGCCATGCCGGGAGGCGGCGTCGGGCAAGTCGCTGCGAGCGAATTAACTTTCCTGAGCGCCAGCCTGGATTTGTCGGTCGAGAGCGCGTTCGTCATTTTTCGCGATGACCGGTCGGGGCACGTGCAGACACTGGAGCACGTCGATATTGCGATTTCCGGACCCGCGGTGGCCGGGCCGTACCGCGCCATTGGGCGTTTCGAGTTTCGCGGCCGGCCGATCGCATTCGACGGCTCGCTCGGCCCGTTCGGCGAAGGCGGCAAGGCGCCCGTCAAAATGGCGTTGTGGCGCCGCGAAATCGCGGCCCGGCTTCGTTTCACCGGCGATATCGACACAAAGTCGGCGGATCTGGCGCTGACCGGATTCGTCCGTGCGGGCGGAGAGGATTTCCTCGCTTTCGCCGCCACCGTCGCGGGGTTCGATCAGGCCCTTGCGCCCGACATTTTGAGCGCGGAATTCGAATTTGAGGCCGATATCCAGGTCAACGGCGTCACGGCGGCGTTCAATAAATTATCGATGAAGCTCGGCGAGTTTCGCGCCGCGGGGGCCGGCGAGGTTCGGCTGACCCGACCGGCGGCGGCGGAACTCGCGCTCGACGTCGAGACGGTAAACCTGGACCGGCTCTATCGTGGCAGGGCCGGCGCCGCCCGGACGTCGATATCCGGATTGCCACGATCTTCCGCCGGCGTGGACGAGATTATCGAAAACGTCCTGTCCGAACTCGGACCCGACATGGTCTCCCTGCACCTGACGCTCGGCGCCTTGATCTACAACGGTGGCATAGCCCGCGATCTGCGCCTGGACGCCGACCTGGGTTCGGGCGAAATGTTGATCAATCAGTTTTTTGTGCGTCTTCCGGGCGCGGCGGAGTTGTCCGTGGCCGGATTTGTTGCGCTGGAAGATGGCGAACCCCGTTTCCAGGGCATCGTCGACGGAACCGGGAGCAACCTGCGCGGCACGCTGGATTGGCTCGGAATGGACAGCGCGCGTGTGCCGCCGGATCGGCTGCGCAAGTTCGCGGTGACCAGCCGGCTTACCGCGTCACCCGATTTCGTGCGGCTCGACGACGTGTCTCTCGATCTCGACGTCTCGCATATCGAGGGGCGGGTCTCGATCGGATTGCCGCACAAGCGAACCTATGAAGCCGAATTGACGGTCGACGATCTCGATCTCGGCGCCTATTTTCCGGCCCCCGCCTTGGGCCCGTCCGAGGAATATGACGCGCGTTTCGTGGTCCGCATCGGGCGGCTGAGGCTCCTCGGCGCCGTGTTGGAGAGGGCGCGGATCGACGCAACCTTCGTAGACGACGTATTGACGATTCACGAGCTCGGATTCGGTCATCCGCGCGGCGTCCGGGCCAACCTTACCGGTAACGCCAGCGGCTTCGGCATCGCGCCGGTGTTCGATCTTTCACTCGATCTCGACGCGACGCAAGCGTCCGGCCTGTGGTCCATGTTTGGAGAGCCGCCGCCGGCCTGGGCGGCTCAACTCGGGCCGCTCGTGGCCCGCGGGCAGCTCGCCGGCGAATTTGCGAGCGCGGAACTGAGTATCGAGGCAGATGCCGCGGGTGCGCGGCTTCGGATCGACGGTGGGCTGCGGTTGTCCCTGAGAGGCCCGCGCTACGAATTCGATTTGGTTGGGTCGCATCCAAATCTCTTGCTGCTAGGCAAGAGATTCGACCCGCGCTTTGGCGAAGCGTTGGAAATTCGTGGCGGCGCGCGGGTGACCGCCACGGTGACCGGCGATCTCGCCAGCGCGAAAATATCGAAGCTCACGGCCGACTTGGGTTCGGCCTCCGCCCGAGGTTCGGCGACGATTGAATTCTCCGGCGCGCAGCCCAGGGTTTCGGGGCGGATCGAGGCAGGCACGCTGGATCTGGGCGTTTTGGTGCAGGATCCGGTCGCCGCCATCGCGTCGGGTCCGATCTCGCCGGTAACACCGCCCAGCTCCCCTACTCCTTCCGATGAGGATGGCGAGAGCACCGAGACGAGCGCCCGGCAAATTTGGCCCCGGACCCCGATTAGGATCCCGCACCCCAATCTGGATGCCGCGGTGGAGATCATTCCCGAGGTGTTGGTATGGCGCGAATTCCGAGTCGAGAACCCGAGACTGCAACTTGTTCTGACCAGTGCCGGCGTGGCCGTGCGGCGCCTGTCGGGACGATTATTCGGTGGCGAGTTGGAAATGAGCGCATGGCTCAACGGCAGACAAAAGCTGAGCGGCGGCGCCCGGGTGGCGTTGCGCGGCGGCGACGCCGGCGCGGCCCTGGGCGGCGAGGGCGATTACACCTTGGCGGGCGGGCTATTCGATGCCGAGGTATCCCTCGATTCCACGGGCATCAGCCCCTACGAGCTTGTTTCCAACCTGGCGGGGCGCGGTCGGATTACTCTCGCCGGTGGCAGGTTCCGGGGGTTCGATCTGGACGCGGTCAATAGCCGAGTCGTCGATCGCGCCCGCCAGGTCGGCGTGATCGAACTGTTTCTTGCCGGGGAAGGCGACGGCGTCACCGATATCGATTCGGCAGGCGGCACTTTCCGCGTCGAAAAGGGCGTGATTAGCAGTTCGGACCTGGCGATCCAGGCTGCCGGAGGTCGAATCGCGGCCGACATCGGGTTCGACTTGATGAATCGCGAGGTCGATGCAACGGCGCGGATCAGCTTGGCCTCGGTCCCGGAGGCGCCGCCGCTCGAGGTCGGATTCGAAGGCCCGGTGGAAGAGCTCGATACCGCCTATCGGTTCGACGCGTTCCAGGAATACTTGCTGCGCACGACCCGCGAACCGCCTCCGACCCATGGTGAGCAATAGGGCTTTGCGCACCGAACTACGGTGGCATGGACAGGTAGCGTCGCAGAACGATCGGCGCCGCTAGAGTGCTGATCACGGCCATCGCCACCACCGCCGAGAACAAATGTTCGACGATTGGCGACGGCGGGTCCGGCGACGCGAACAGCCCGGCGCGCAGGGCGATATCAGCGACGATCAGGGCGACGGAGCCGCGCACGCTCATACCGATACCGACGGCCACGGCCTCGGAGCGGCCCAGGCCGCTCCAGTATGCGCAAAGTCCGGCGCCGACGACCTTGCTGGCGATCGCCGCCACAATGAGAATCAGTGTGAACGCAGGGACGTAAAGGAACACGTTCAGTTCCATGCGAAAACCGATCGAAGCGAAAAATATCGGCGCAAGAAACCCAGTGGTAAAGCCGGAAATCTTGGACTTGACTTGCTCGTAAGTCTCGCCCTCCACGGTCTCGCGACCGAAAAACAGGCCGGCGGCGAACGCGCCAAGAATGAAATGCATGCCAAGCGCGTTGGCCAAGACGGCATAGGCCAGCGCTGCTATCAGCAGCATGCCAAGCTCCGATTCGGGCGCGCGCAACCGGCGCAGCGCCCGCCCGACCCGCGGCACCACGAAAATGCCGAGCGCTACAACCGCGGCGACGAACAGCACGACCTTTGCGCCCAATATCAGAAAAGCATTGGCGGTGGGTGGCACGCCGGTACCGATCATCGCGGTCAGCGTGGCCAACAGCGCCAGGCCGAGTACGTCGTCGAAGATAGCGGCCGAAACGATGATTTGCCCGATCCTTGAGTGCAACTGGCCGAGATCGATCAGCATCTTGATCGACACGGGCACCGCGGTGATAGCGAGTACGATACCGAGAAATGCCGCCTGGGTAATCTTGGCGCTCGAGTCGGGCAGGTAGATCCAACCCAGCCCAAAGCCGACCACGAGCGGCACCAACATGCCGCCCACGGCGACAACGAATGCGCTTATCGAGGCCTCCGCGACCTCTTCGGGACGCATTTCAATGCCGGCCAGAAGCAGCAGGAAAAACACGGCGAGGTCGAGGACGCCGCGAAACGCACCGCTGGTGGCGAAGTCATCGACTCGTGGCGCCAAATCCGGAATCTGGCCGGCCAGAACGCCAAGCACGACGCCGGCGAGGAGTTCGCCCACCAGTGACGGCTGTCCGAGCCGCACGGCGATCTCGCCGCCGCTGCGCGTGGCGACCAGCAGTATCAATAGGGCGACAAGCAGATCCATTTGCGAAGGTCCGCCGTTGCTTTCCCGCTTACGACTTTTCGCGCAGGACGAAAACGCGGATGGCGCTGGACAAATTTCCGGTACGGGTTCGATCGATCTCGGCGATCAACTGGTTGATCGACCGTCCACGCGCGCGCGCGATTTCCGTCAGTGCCTGCCAGAATTCCGCTTCCAATGACACGCTGGTGCGGTGGCCGGCAACGGTAACCGAGCGCTTCTTGATCTTCGCCGGCATGGTTGGCCCTCGATGCCCGGCTTAAATATCAGTCGCGCGGCCCGATCATGTTTTCGGGCCGCACCCATTGGTCGAACTGCTCTTCGGTAAGGAGACCCAGCGCCACCGCCGCCGCCTTGAGCGTCGTGCCGTCCGTGAACGCCTGCTTCGCCACCTTGGCGGCGTTGTCGTATCCGATGTGCGGGTTGAGCGCCGTGACCAGCATCAGCGATTCGCGCATCAGCGCGGCGATGCGTTCTTCGTTGGCCTCGATGCCGACGACGCAGTTGTCGGCGAAGCTCACCGCCGAATCGGCCAACAGGCGGATCGATTGCAACAGGTTGTAAATCATCACCGGTTTGAAAACATTGAGCTCGAGATGCCCCTGGCTGCCGGCAACCGTCACGGTGACATGGTTGCCCATCACCTGGGTGCAGACCATGGTCAGCGCCTCCGCCTGCGTGGGGTTGACCTTGCCCGGCATGATCGACGAGCCGGGCTCGTTGGCGGGCAGCGCCAATTCGCCGATGCCGCTGCGCGGGCCAGAGCCCAGCAGGCGGAGATCGTTGGCGATCTTCATCAGCGAGGCGGCCAGGACGTTGAGCGCGCCCGACGCCTCGATCACCGCGTCGTGCGCGGCCAGCGCCTCGAACTTGTTCTCGGCGGTAACGAAGGGCAGGCCGGTAATTTTCGCGACCTCCGCCGCGAAGGCCTCGGCAAACCCCTTGCGGGCGTTGAGCCCGGTACCGACCGCGGTGCCGCCCTGCGCCAGTTGCAGCAGGCGCGGCAGCGTACCGCGCGCCCGGGCAATGCCGTACTCGACCTGCTTCGCGTAGCCCGAGAACTCCTGTCCAAGCGTGAGCGGCGTCGCGTCCTGCAGGTGCGTACGGCCGATCTTGATGATCCCGTCGAATTGTTTCGTCTTGGCGTCGAGCGCCTGGCGTAGCGTTTCGAGAGAGGGAATCAGCCGATTCGCGATTTCTTCCGCGGCCGAGATGTGCATCGCCGTTGGGAAAGTGTCATTCGAGGACTGCCCCATATTGACGTGGTCGTTGGGGTGGACCGGCGACTTGCCGCCGCGCGCGCCGCCAAGAATTTCGTTGGCGCGGCCGGCGATCACCTCGTTGGCGTTCATGTTCGACTGCGTGCCCGACCCGGTTTGCCAGACCACCAGCGGGAACTCGTCGGCAAGGGTTCCGTCGATGATTTCGTCGGCGGCCTGGACCATAGCCCGGCCCAGCTTCTTGTCGAGCGCGCCGTCCGCCATGTTGGTGAGCGCCGCCGCTTTCTTCTGGATGCCGAGCGCGCGCACCAGCGGCGCCGGCATGCGCTCGCCGCCAATGCGAAAATTGGTCAGCGATCTTTGGGTCTGCGCGCCCCAGTAGCGCTCCGCCGGAACCTCGATGTCGCCCATCGAGTCGCTTTCGGTCCGGGTTTTGGGTGACTTTGCCTTGTCGGGGGCCATGGCGGAATCTCCAGACACAGTCTGCGCATGGCGGGGTTTTACCACACGGGCGGGGGACGGGAAGGGGGTAGGCATTTTCGCCGACGGAGATTGACCGTTGTCTGCGTTGATAGTTTCCCAGCCAGACCTGGGTTTGTAGGATGCCATGCCCGACTGGGCGACGGAAACGGTACTGGAGTGGCGGGACGATGACCGACAAAGCCAGCGAATTCGCGCACGCCTACGCCGACGTGAACGGCGTGCGTCTGCATTGCGCCAGCGCCGGCGAGGGGCCGCTGCTCTTGTTCCTGCACGGCTTCCCCGAATTCTGGTACGCGTGGCGGCGCCAGCTCGCCGAGTTCGGACGCGACAATCTTGCGGTCGCCTGCGACATGCGCGGCTATAATTTATCCACCAAGCCCGATGGCGTAGCCGCCTATCGCAGCAAGCATCTGGTTGCCGACATCGCCGGGCTGATCGACCAGCTGGGCCAGGGGCGCTGTGTGCTGGTGGGCCACGACTGGGGCGGCAGCGTCGCCTGGGCCGTCGCCATCGCGCGCCCCGATCTGGTGGACAAGCTGGTCATCGTCAACGCGCCGCATCCCGGTATCTTCGCCCGGCTGCTGGCGTCCGATCCGGCGCAGCAAAAGGCCAGCGGTTACATGCTGAAATACCGCGGCTCCGAGGCCGAGGACTATCTCCTGCGCGACGACTGCCGGGAGCTCAGGAAATCGATCGTCGAGTTGGGCAAGGCAAGGGGCTATTTCGACGATTCCGATGGCGCGGCGTATCTGGCGGCCTGGCGCCAGCCCGGCGCGGTCACGGCGATGCTCAACTATTACCGCGCCATGGCGATGGCGCCGCCGCACAAGGATGGCGCCCCGGCGCTGGTCGCCGAGCTGGACCGCTCTCGGCTCGCCGTCAATGTCCCGACCCTGGTGGTTTGGGGCATGGAAGACCGTTTTCTGCTGCCGCAAAATCTCGACGGGCTGGAGGCTTACGTTCCGGATTTGCGTGTCCGCCGCATCGAGACGGGCACTCATTGGGTGATCCACGAGCACCCCGACCAAGTGAACAAAGCGATTCGCGAGTTCCTCGAGGGAAGATCCTAGTCGCCGCGCGCGACCCGCGCGGCCAGCGCATGCCACCAGCTTTCGTCCCACCAGCGCCGCGCCGCGCCGGAGGGCGAGGGCAGGACGAAGAGACCAGTGTGCCCGACTGTCTCTGGCTGTGGACCGTATTCGACCGGCCGCGCGAGGAACGCCCGGCCCGCGCGTTTGCCGACAAAGGCCAGACAGGCGGGCTGGTAGCGTTCGATCTTTTGCCCGAGCCCGGCCGCGTCGTCGGCGCCGGCGGGAAGTGCCGCGTCGGCGCCGCAGACCGTCTTGGCCATGTCGGTAAGACCGATGCCCAGCCCGAGGATTTCGCGGAACTCGCGTGGCCGAAATTGCCGAGGCGTCAGGCCGGTGGCGTGCAGGGTAGGCCAGAACCTGTTGCCCGGGCCGGCATAGTAGGCGCCCGCGCGCGCGGACGCGCGGCCCGCCGCGCTGCCGCAGAAGACGATCGCCAGTCCATCGGCAAGGAGATCGGGAAGAACATGCGCGTCGCGGCCAGCGCACTTTACGCCCCTATTTCCGGCGCCGCCCTTGGGACGCCGCGGCACGGGTTATTTCTTCCGGAAGGAATCGAGATTGACGACCTGTCCGACTTCGATCGCGCCCCCCGCGCCGGTCGTAGCGTCGAAGGCGGTGTCGCTCGCCGCCGCTCCGTCCGCCTCCCGGTCCTGGACCTCGGCGGGAAGTGGCTCGCGCTCCACCTTGCCGCCGGTCTCGAACTTGAGCCCGAACTGCACCGCCGGGTCGGCGAACGCGGTAACCGCCGTGAACGGAACGGTAAGGCGCTGGCGAATTTTCTCGAAGCTCAGAGTCACGGCGAACACCTCGTCGGTCACGTCGAGGTCCCAGAACTGATGCTGCAATACGATGGTCATCTCGTCGGGAAATTCCTGGCCGAAGTGATTGGGGACGTCGACCCCGTCATGGCCGGTGAGAAACGTGATGTACAACGCGTGACCGGCCGGCAGACCGTGTTCGGCCACCTGCTTCAGCGCCGCCGAGACCACGCCGCGCAGCGCCGATTCGACGATCTTGTCATATTGCAACGGCTTCTTGGACATCTCCCCCCGTCCATTTTGCGCCGCGCCGCGGCGAGTGGGGGGCTTCTGTTGCCCGGTGCCCCCCGAACCGCGCTTGCTTAGAAACTAAGCAGCGAGAGCCAAGTCATTATCATTGGCATCTGTCAATATGGCCCGATAACGGCGGTACCATGCCGAGCGAAAAGCGAGCCTTTACACGCGCGTCGATCCTATTTCGCCCCCAAAAGCGCAACATCGCGGGCCATGAAGCTGGCCGGAATTTGGTGGAGGCGCCGGGTACTGCCCCCGGGTCCGCATCGCTTATTACGAACGCCGTTTATCGCCATAGTCGGTTGCCCGACACCGGTAATATAAGTGCTTGCCGGGGTGGGGGAAAGGGGAACCCGCTCTCCGAGCGCCGCCAAATCCGTGGGGTAACGAAAAATTAACCATAGATAACCGGCGCGGCGGCACGAATCGTCTCCGCTTTTCCTTGGGTTCGATGGCCGTGGCCGGTAAAATGCCACCAACGCGGCGGGGCGGCCAGACCGCTTGCCGCGAGAATTGAACGGAATGGGTATCGTCGACAACGAATTTTCAGGAGAGATTGCAATGGGCCAGCGCACGGGCAGGCGAATAGCCCATCACATTAAAGAGCCGACGACGGTCGAGTTGGGCGCAATGGACGCGGCCGTTGTGGTGCGGGCCGACGAAGGCATCTCGGTGTATATTCCGGACCTCGAGGACGAAGATTCGTACCCCGAGCACGTATTCTCGGTTCTCGCTTTTCTGGTCGCGCTCGATGACGCCGAGCTGAGGGCGATGATGCAGGCGCGGCTGGAGCAGCACCTCGAAGACGCGGCCGACGATGACGACGAGGACGAAGACGATATCTGACGCTCCAGCCGGGAGCCAATCTCCTTACGGCTATTCGCGATAAATGGGGAGTACCGCCTGGGCTAGCGGTTGGCCCGCTTCATCCTTTTCCGATGAAACCGGCGGCCCGCCCGCGTCCGGCCAGTCGATGCCGATGTCGGGATCGTCCCAGCGGATGGTGTGCTCGTGTTCCGGCAGGTAGATTCCGGTGCATTTGTACATGATGTCGGCTTCCTCCGAGAGCGTGACGAAGCCGTGAGCGAAGCCGGCCGGAATCCAGATCTGCCGGGCGTTCTCGTCCGAAAGCTCCACGCCCGTCCAGGCGCCGAAATGGGGTGAGCCGCGCCTGATATCCACGGCGACATCGAAGATTCGTCCGCGCGCGACGTGCACCAGCTTTCCCTGCGCGCCCGGCTCCTGGTAGTGCAGCCCGCGGATCACGCCGCGGCGTGAGCGCGAGTGGTTGTCCTGTACGAAGCTGACGTCGAGCCCGGCTTCGGCGTATCGCTCGCGCCGATAGGTCTCGAGGAAAAAGCCGCGGGCATCGGTAAACTTGTCCGGCTCGACGATGAGCACGCCGGGAAGGCTGGTCTCCTTGACGTCCAACACGCGTCTCCTTTTTCCGCCGC
>CBDVDY010000046.1:0-14859 GCA_965372875.1 uncultured Alphaproteobacteria bacterium
CAGGTGCCGCGCGTCTCCGGGCCGGATCTCGAGTAATTTGCCGAGCGGATCGGCGGCGCGGGCCGAGTCTCCGGCCGCGATGGCGGCGGCGCCGAGCAGGTTCAGAGCGCCGGGTGCCGCCGGACGCAGCGCCAGGACCGCCTCGCAGATTGCCACGGCTTCGCTCAAGCGCCCGGCCTGATAGTGGCCAATCGCCTCGCGCAATCGATTTTCGTGTTCGGACGCGGCGCGGTTGCCGGATCGCCGGGTCCGTTCCCCGCGTGCCGCCGGCCGGCGCGCCGCTTGGTTCAACGTCGGCTCCGGCGGTTAGATCAGATCGCGCCGGCGCGCCACGCCGATCAGCAGTTCCTCGAAGTCGCGCACGAATTTCTCGTCCTGGCAAAGCGGCGATTCCAGCATTCTCGGCCGCAGGGTTTCCCGGTAGCGACGCAACCTGTCGCCGTCCCGCGCCAGCGCCGCCGCAACTTCGACGAACTCCTCGGCGGTCCGCGTGCAAAGCTCTTCCAGGCCCAACTGGTTGAGGATCGCGTAGCTGATCCGCTCGTACATATTGGGGCCATAGAGCGAGACCACGGGGGCCCCCATCCACAGGGCCTCGCAGGTCGTGGTTCCACCGGTCAGGGGAAACGTATCCAGGCAGATATCGATCTCGTTGTAAAACGAGTAGTGCGGCACATCCAACTCGCTGTTGTCGACGAAGTACAGCCGGTCGGCCTCGATATTGTGGCCGGCGAAGGCCGTACACATATTCCGGACGAAAACGGGCGAATTGGCCCCGGGGCGCACGACCAGGAAGCGCGAGCCAGGCGAGGCCCGCATCACCGTCGCCCAGGCGGCCACCGCCTCCGGGGTAAACTTATAGGGGTTTCCGAGCGTGCCGAACGTCACAAAGCCGTTGCGCTCGAACGGCATCGGCAACTCGATTTCCACCTCCTCGCCGGCGTCGAAACAATAGGCCGTCTCGGGCATCGGCAACGGGCTTTCGGTCATGCGCCCCTCCCCTTCGGGCCGCAGATAGGGATCGACCAGCACGTAGTCGGAATCCTTCAATCCGCTGGTATAGGGGTAGCCGAGCCACGTGAGCTGTATCGGCGCGGCCCGGTAAGCGAACGTTATCAGATACGAATCCTTGGTGTGGCCGTTCAGATCGATAAGCACGTCGATCCCGTCCTCGCGGATCGCGGCGGCGAGGGTTTTCTCGTTCATCTTTTCGCAGGGCACGAACTTTTCGACCGATTCCCGGATTTCCTTTTGGATCGGGTCGTCGGCCATGGTGCGGGAACTGTAGCAATAGAGTTCCAGCTTTTCCCGGTCATGGAGCCGGAAGATCGGCATGATGAACTTGGTCACCGCGTGTACCCGAAAGTCCGAGGACATTATGCCGACCCGGAGTTTGCCGTCGCGCTCGCGGTGATCGAGGGGCGGCAACGGATCGACCGCCGCCATTCGCTCCACGTGTTCGCCCCAGCGCCTGTGGGCCCGGAAGGCGCCGGCGCGCCTCTCCGGCGTGTCCGCTTCCGCCAGGATCATCAGGAAGTAGCCCCACAGCAGGTCGGGCCGCATGGTCTCGCCGTCCCCGATGATATCGCCCAACTCGGCAATCGCTTCGAAATCGCAGGCGTTTCTGAGGATGCTCAGGCAGGCGGGAAGATTGTCCTGAGAAAACTCGGGATGGGCGATGGCCATGCGCGCATAGAGATAGGCCTCGTCCGGCTTGCCGGAGAAATTCTTCGCCTGAATCAAACCCGTTATCGCCCGGATGTTAGACGGATCCAGCGCCAGAATTTTTTCGTAATAACCATCGGCGGACGCGAATTCGTTCCGGCTCATCGCGCCAACGGCCAATATCTCCAAAGCGCCCGGGTCGCTTTGATTGGCTTCGTAGACTCTCTGCGCCACCTCGCGGGATTCGTCCACGTCCCCGTTGAGGTACAGGGCCGAGCCGTATTTTATGGCCAGTGCCGGGTCGTCGGGCCGGTCGGCGTACGCAGGCCGGAGCGCATCGACCGCCTCCTGGTGCTTGCCGGCGGCGATCAACGCATCGCCCAGATGCGGATACAGTTCGTAGTCCTGGGGGTCGAGCTCGATCGCCCGGCGCAAACTCGTCGCGGCGTTATCGTATTGCATCAGCTCCACGAAAACCCGGCCAAGGTTGCCAAGCGCCTCCGCGTCGTCCGGGTCGGCGTCGAGATAGCGGCGGTAATGGGTCGCGGCCTCCTCCAGCCTTTCGGTTTCCGCGAAGATTTCGGCCATTCGCCTACAAATCAGGTGCGCGTCGGGCGCCAGTTCCAGTGCGGCCGCCAGGGCCTCCAGCGCATCGTCGTACCGGCCCTGCTCCTGCAAAACCACGCCCAAATGCTCGTAGATCGGAGCATTGTCGGCGCCCATGTCCAGGGCGGCGCGCAATGAGGCTTCCGCTTCTTCCAGGCGCCCGGCCGAAACCAGGATGCGACCCAGATTCAGGTGGAACTGCGGCGCCTCGGGATGCGCCGCGATCGCGCGTTCGAGAAACGAGACCGCTTCGTCGTTGCGATTTTGCTGGTGCGCCGCCAGCCCCAGCAGATGCAGGGCGTCGGCCTGCTCTGGCGTCCGGTCCAGGACCGCGCGGCAGGTTTCCTCGACCTCGTCGAGATCACCGGCGCGGTGCGCGATTACGGCCGATTGAAGCATTTGCTGCAGGTCGGTGTGGGGCAATTCATTCATGATGGAATCTCTTGCAATTCGGACGCCAACCGATGGGGCCGAAGGCGGCGGTATCGATTCCACGGAGAATGCGTCGAAAGCGCACAATCCGGGCGATACCAAACCACGCCATTACGCGGATATCCGGCCAACAGACTGCCAAACCGTGGTTAAGGCGCGGTTAACCCGATGGGCTTGCGTGTTTTGCCAAATGATGCGCGCGATCGGCCGTTTCCATCGGGCCCGGGCCGTGAAAACATTCCAAGTGCGGAGTTTTATCCAGGCTTGAGATCAGTCGAAAGTCAAAGGTGAGATCATATTGGGATATGTCCGCTTCTCGCTCAGCAACCTCCACCGGGCCGATACAGCCGCGCGCAGGTATTCGCTTATGCCAAAACGGGTAGGATCACCGTTATTTCCGGGTGCCTTCGCAAAAAGATTCGTTTCAAAATCGAAGGGTTCATGAATCATAGGCTCGATTTCGGCAAGATCTCGTTCAAAACCTTGCTGATCATTCTCGGCATATCCGAATAATTGCCGGAAGGGATAAAACAGTGTTCTTAGAATGAATTGGTCTCGTTCACTGAAGATACTGCCGACCGGGCGACCAATGGCTTCCTTGTCAAAGGGATCATCGCGGTTGAAGAGCGCCGATGACGGATCGCCGCGCCATTTCAGCCCTTGCATCGTCGATTCAAAAAGGCTGTCTTCTTCTGAAATTTCCATCCAGTCGCACAATGCTCGCATGGCGCGGCGAGGATCGTTCTTCAAATCTTCTAGTTTAACGCCGACGGAATCTTGTTCCTCGAATTCGACGCGATCGATTTGGAACAATAGGTTGACGACATGGTTGACAACCATCGCATAGTCGCCCGGCCCGTTATACGATTTTGAAACCCACGATTCACAGCTTTGCAATGGTTCGCGCACAATCATCAGGAGCTTTGTGTCGGGAAAGTAATTCAGGAAGTTTGTAAACTCGAAAAAGTTCGGATTGTGAATGTGATAGAATACGGTATCGCGATCGGTCGATTTCCCCTGGCATGCCTCATAAGCGACATGCACATGTCGGAAAAAATCACCCTGATTTATGCTGCGGCACCCACGCAGATTGTCCTTGAGGGCGGTTTTGAACTTCGATTTGCCGAGACGAAGAACTTCTTTGCCGGTCTCACCCATACAGGTGAAACCTTCGCTTTCGCCGAGATTTCGCCCCCAGCCCGTCGGGTCGCCCGGCACGCCCTTCGGATTCGAGGCATCGAACAATACTTCGTACATCGACGAAAATCGGTGCACGAGCCGAGCCGGCTCATCGGACTTGATTTGCTCCCAAACACCGCGGCCGAAGAAGCCCGCAAAATAAGTTCCGGGCAAAGTCGTAACCTGTGAATGGCCTTCGATAAGACTATGAATAAAACCGCTACCGCTCCTACCGAAATTCAGTAGCGCGACGATCTTTTCCGGGAACATTTTTGCTGGCGTGGACGCGGCCGGAAGCGCGCCGGTTCCCGCAAAATACACGGTGTCGGCTTCAACGCCTTGGGACAACTGCCTCGCGGATCGATACGCCGGCAACGCACCGTCTCGTTCCAGCGCGCGCGGAAGGTATTCCAGTGCGCCGGAACAAGCGGCATCCGTCGCCCGCGACTTCACGACCTCGAACCTCGATCTCAACTTTGACGTCCACAGACTCGCCCCAGCCAACTCTCTATGGGAAACAACGGCCATGAATTGCGACATCGCAAGGTACGGTTCCGCGATATCCGCGTCGTTTTCCAGCAACCGGACCCAAGCATCAAAGGCGACCGTCAAGTCACCATAGTACGAATGCGTCAAAACCAAATTGCTAAGTATTTCGTTGTTTTCAGGCTGTAGGGAAGCGGCCCGGTCGAACGATGCAATTGCCGCGGCGAACTCACCTTCTTGTAGCAGCACCGTACCTAGATTGTTGTGGGCCTGTGCGTAATTTGCATCCAACGTCACCGCTTGCTGGAAACAGGCGATTGCCTTGTTCGACCGCCGCTCGGCGGCATATACGTTGCCGAGGCTGTTGTGCGCCTTGGCGTAGTTTGGATTGCGCCGTACGGCATCGTTGCCCGCGGCCGCGGCTTCGTCGACACGGCCAACGGCGAGAAAAGCATTCGCCAAGTTCACATGAATTTCGGCGACGCCTGGCTTGAGACGTGCCGCCTCGACCAGTGCTCGAACGGCTTCATCTGGCTGTCCGAGATCCAGGAGGACGCGTCCAAGATTGTTGTGGGCGTCCGCCAAATCCGGATTTAGCTTTATCGCTCTTCGATAGGCGGCAACCGCCTCATTCGCCGCGCCCCGGGTCGTGAGTACATTGCCCAAATTACTATAGGCGTCGGCATAGCCGGGGTTGATTCGAATGGCCTCGTGCAAATAGCGCTCTGCTTCCCCGGTTTCGCCTTTCTGACTAAGTAGCACGCCAAGCAATTGGAGTGCCGCGGGGTTTCCCGGCTGCTCCGCCAATACATCTCGGTATAAATTTTCGGCCCCATCGAGGTCGCCCGCTTGGTGACGAACAAACGCTCCCTTAAGCGTCGCGGTCACCGCGTCCAACTCGGATGTATTTGTTCCAGGTGAAAATTTGTCCATGAGTTCTGGTACCGGAGCGAACTCTCATCCGGGCAGCGACCGAAATTATGAGATCGCCCGAGGCGAATCGGCCCGATCAAAGCCGATTAGATGTACGGGCGTATGGTAAACAGACTGTTATTCGGCAAAACCATGCATGGGGCTCGACCCCACACGAAACACGCCCCAAGGTGGTACGAATTGGCGCCGAGTCCCGGGACCGACGCGGCAATAATTTCCCTACCGGCAGATTTTGCCCGGCAGAAATCTCCGCATCCGGCAATTATTGCCGAGCCGCCGGCGGTCCGCGCCCGCGAGAACCCAGTGAACTAGCGGGTCCCGCGTCCGCCGACTTTTGGCCCGGAACTTGCTACTAGGGGTACGGTGGCATCGGTCTGCGATCGGTGCCGCCTTGGACATGTAGTCCTTTGGCAGGAAGCCAAGCATTCTTTATTCCAAGTAGGAGTACCTATCATGGCTCTTAGTATTGTCACCAACGGCGCGGCGAACGCCGCGATCCGTAACCTCACCATCAACGACGGCAAGACATCCGCCACGATCGGCAGGCTTTCGTCCGGCGCCCGGGTCAACTCGGCCAAGGACGACGCGGCGGCCCTGGCCGTCGGCTCCAAGTTGCGGGCCGAGGTCGAATCGCTTCGTACCGCCGCCGTCAACGCCGGTCAGGCGGTTTCGATGTTGCAGATCGCCGATGGCGCTCTGGCCACCGTCGACAACATCCTGGTGCGAATGAAGACCCTGGCCGTGCAGGCCGCGTCCGGTCAGCTTTCCTCGACGGAGCGCGGGTTCCTGGACAACGAGTATCAGGGTCTCCTGAGCGAAATAGATCGTATCTCCAACGACACCGAGTTCAACGGCGTCAAGCTTCTCTCCGGCGGTACGAGCGTAACGCTCAGCTCTCTCGGCACCAGCCTGGCCAACTCCACCGGCATCGTCTCCATCACCTTCGGCACCGGCGCGCCGATCGACGCCGCGGCCACCGCCGATACCGCGGCCGAGACCTTCACCATCTCGTTCACCAGTAATACCGCGTCGAACCTGGGCACGTTCCAGATCGGCGACGGCGAGAAGCTGCAGACCGTCACCTTCAACGGCGTCGTCCCAACGGACGCGAGCTCTACGGTGAACGTAGCCTTCAACGAACTCGACATCTCGCTGACGCTCTCCAACACGTTCGCCACCGACTCGAACATCGACGACGGCAACACGTTGCTGGCGTTTTCGGCGACGTCGAGCACCTTGAGCCTGACGTTCAAGGTCGGTACCGGCACTGTCACGACGGAGGACGATCTCGCCATCACGCTGGACGCGACGACGGCGGCCGACCTGGGTACGGCGGCCGGCGAGACGTCGTTCTCGACCGGTGGCTTGACAGGCTCGGACGCCGTCAACGCCAACGCGGCGATTACCGATCTCAACGCGATCATCACCAAATTGGCGGAATTCCGGGCGAAGGTCGGTTCGAGTCAGAACCGTCTCGAGTTCGCCGCCGCGAACATCGCGATTTCGACGGAAAACGCCGAAGCGGCCCGAAGCCAGCTGCTGGACGCGGACGTGGCCGTGGAAATCACCAGGTTCACGTCGCAGCAGATCCTGGTGCAGGCTGGTGTGTCAGCGCTCGCGCAGGCCAACCAGTTGCCGCAGAACCTGCTACGGCTGTTCCAGTAAGGAAGGACTTCGTGGAGAGGGGGGCGTCCCCCTCTCCACACTTTCCTTCGTAGGATAGGGAGGGGGATCGCCCCATACAGGGAGGCGAGACATGAATATCAACCTCGTGACGCAATTTCCGCCCTCGACGGCGCGCGTCGAAAGCGGGGCGGAAAACAAACCAAGGGAAGACGTTGGCACGCCCGTTGCCAGGGAGACGAAAGCCGCCGCGGCATCCGAGCGTCCCATCGGCAAGACCAAGGCGCAGGCCGAATCGACCGTGCGGGAAGACGTTGGCACGCCCGTTGCAAGGGAATCGAAAGCCAACGCGGCATCCGAGCGTCCCATCGGCAAGACCAAGGAAGCGGTCAATTCGACCGTGCGGGTCGAGCTGAAGATACACGAAGGCACGGGACGCATCGTGGGCCGCGTCGTGGAAATATCCACGCACAGGGTCGTTCGCGAACTGCCGCCGGAGGATCTGCTCCGCTATCTGGAGAAGACCCGCGAGTTGTTCGAAGAATTAGTTAACCACGATCTTGGGCAGGCGATCGACCAACGAGTTTAAGGCCAACGCGGTATGCTCAACGCTCTGAACTTCAACAACCTGAGCGTCGATGACAACGGCCGGGTTTCGTTCTCCGGCGCGGGCAGCGGCATCGACTTTCGGGCCGCCATCGACGGCATCATCCTGGCGAAGCGGATTCCCGTTGACCGGATCGAAGCCGCGATCGAGCAACGGGATATCGAGGCGGCCGCGCTCGCCGATTTGCGGGGGTTATTGGAAAGCCTGCGTAGCACCACCGATCAACTTCGCGGCGCCGTGACGTTCGGCAACACCAGCAACGTCTTCAAAGCCAAAAGCGCGTTTGCCTCGACCAGCCGGACCGACGGCGTCGCGCCGGCGGCGGCCGGCAACCTGCTGGGCGTTACCGTCGAAAATTCCGCCGCCGCGGCCAGCCATACGCTGGAGGTGTTGCGCGTGGCAACCGATCACCGCATCGGCAGCAACACCTTCAGCAGCCTGACCAGCGACCTGGGAACCGCCCTTGGGCTTTCCGCCAACTCGGTATCGGGCACGTTCGATATCACCGGCGACAAGACCAAGACGATTACGGTCGGCTCGACGGATAATTTGGTCACGCTGCGCGATCGCATCAACGCCGCGAATTCCGGCACCGACGCCACCGGCGTGACCGCCAGCGTCGTGACCGTTACCAGCACCGAACATATCCTTGTGCTGACCCGCGACCAGACCGGCGAGAGCATGGTGATTACGGATTCCGCGTCGCTGCTGTCGCAACTCGGTATCTCCAGTACCAAGGGCTCCAGCAGCAGCCAGACCGCCTTGGCCTCGAGCAACATCGAGAGCGGCGATGGGTTCCAGAGCATCTCGTTCGACGGGCTGCAAGAGAATCAGTCGTTCCTCGTCAGCTATGACGGGACGACAAAGGTGATGACGCTCACGCGCGGCGACGGCACCACCGACGCGGTCACGCTCAACAGCACCGCGATCGCCAGCGGCAAGACCGAAACCCTGTTGTTCACCAAGTTCGGCGCCACCGTGGTGCTGAACAGCAGTTTCACGAAAACCAGCGACGTCACCGTCGCCGCCGATACGTCGGCGGTTACCGGCGGAACGATCCTCGACAGCTCGATCAAGATCACCGCCGCCACCGGCGACATCTCGGACATCGATTCGAAAGCGCTCGTCTTTGACCTTACCACCGCCGCCAGCGCCACCATCACCATTACGAACGGCGGCGACAATTACGTTTCCGGCACTTTCGACGCCACCTCCACCGGCGTGAAAACGGTCACGCTGACCGACGCAGGCGATTCGGCCAACACGATTACCGTCAGCTTCGACGTGACCGGCGCGTTTTCAAATGGCAATACGGCGACGATCACCCTGAACGAGCTGGACAACGTCGCCGCCGCCAACGCCACCGCCTTCTCGAACGAACTGCAGCGCGCCCAGACCGCCCGCTTCACGGCCGACGGCCTGACCGACGCCAACCGCTTCGAGTCGGAGTTCGTCGCCAGCAGCGCGACGCTGCTCGGTACCATCGCGACGAACACCACTTTCACGGATCCGGCCGCCCGATTCTCGATTGTCGTCGGCGGGAACACCGTGACCGTCAGCGGCATCGACAGCACCGATACGATGACCACCCTCGTTACGGCGATCAACGCGGCGATCACCGGCTCGGGCGGCGCGGTCGAATCGGCGGGCACCACGGCCTCGCTGTTGACCGACGGCAACGGTGTCCGGCTGGTCATCACCAACACCTCGGGCGCGACGATCGCGCTGACCGACACGGATAATCTGCTGGCCGACTTGGGCGTCGACAACAACCTGGTCGTCGAACGCGCCAGCAACACCATCGGCGACTTGTTTGTCGGCATGACGATTACGCTCTTCCAGGCCGAGGAAGGCACGTCGGTGAAGGTCGACGTCGAACAGGATCTCGCGGCCGCGAAGACCGCCGTCACAAATTTTGTAAACGCCTTCAATGGCCTAAAGGTATTTCTTAACTCACAAAAGCAGATCGATCTCGAAACCGGCGAGATCGCCGACATATCGCTTTTGTTCGGCAACCGCGTGCTGTCGCAAATCGACTCCAACGTGGTGAGTCTCGTCGGCACCACCATTGGCGGGATCAGCGCGGATTTCTCGGTGCTGGCGCAAATCGGCGTCAATATCGTCAACAACAGCACGATCAGCGATCCGTTGCTGGCCGACACGCTAACGATCGACGATGCCGCCCTGGACAAGGCGCTGCTCAACAACGCCGAGGATGTCCGCAAGCTGTTCGGGTTCGATTTTTCGTCGTCCGACCCGGACGTCGTGCTGCTGGATTTCTCCGAGAAGACGACCTTCAACACCTCGGGCTACACGCTGAACGTCGACTTCGACGACCGCCAGGTGAGCGACAAGATCACCACGACGGCCGATTTCACGCGGACCGACGCCGAGGATTCACCGGGAGGCCCGTCCGGCTCCGGCATCAGCGATATCACCTTCGACACCTCGGTGCCGACCGGCACGGCGTTCCGCTACAGCTACGACGGCACCACCGAAGCGCTTACGGTCACCAACCTGACCACCGGCGCGACCGAGACCACGGACATCACGACCACGCTCGACGGCTTCGCCGGCGTCGGACAGGAACTTGGCGCGACGCAGACGCTCGCGGTCACCCTCAGCACGGTCGGCGTCACGGTAACGCTGACCGGCGCCGGTTCGCCGACCACCAACTTCAAGCGCGGCACCAGCATCGTAACGACCGGCGCCATCGACGTCTCGGCCAACATCGGCGGCAGCGTGGGCCTGGCTGGTCTCGGAACGCTTACCATCACCCACGACACTGGTGCCGGCACGGTAGACGATGCCACGGTCAAGGAACTCAAAACCAGCACCGACTACGTCGACACCACCGGCGTGCTGACCATTAATTTCAACAGCCCCAGCGCCGGCGTGCTGAATCTCGCTGCGACCGACAAGATCGAGTTCGACGTCGGCGGTGGCTTTTTGGCCGTGCCGGGTGACGACCTCGACGACGGCACCGCCAAAACCATCGATATTCGCCTCGCCGGCACGACCAAGGTCATCGCTCGGATCGACGCCGACGCTCTGACCGGCAGCGGCGCCGGCGCCGGCACGCTCACAATCGACATCGGCGAGGGATTGTTTTCGGAAACCTCGATTCCGACCGACACCACCGCGCCGATGAGCAACTACCTGTCGAGCCCGGCGCTGACCGCCGGCAGCTTCAAGATCCGCGATTCCGATCTGGTTCAGCTCGGCGGCGACGTGGCGTATCTGACTTCGGACAGCATCGAGGACCTCAGGGACAAGATCAACACGGCGGTGACCGACGTTACCGCGACCGTGGTCAGCGCCAATGGCCAGTTTCACCTCGATATTGTCCTCAACGCGTCGAACTCGCCGATCAGCATAACCGACGACACCGGCAATCTGACCGATTCGAGCCACCTGAACATGGCGGCCCTGACCGGCTCGGTGATCTCGGCGAATATCGACGGCGTAACGTCGGGCGCGGACAACGGCACCGTCACGGTAAACGGCAGCGTGATCACGGTGGGGAGCACCAGCAACGCCGAGGGTCTCAAGCTGATCTACAACGGCACCGACGACCGCAGCGGTATCACGCTCGACTTCACCAAGGGAATCGGCGCCGAGATTTTTTTCGCGCTCGACCGTTTGCTCGACGTGACCTCGGGCGCGGTCACGACCGAGATCGATAATCTGGAGCGCCAGAACAAGCTGGGTACGGCTACGATCAAGGACATGCTGGACCGCATCGAAATCAAGCGCCAGACACTGCTCGAAAAATTCATTCGCGCGGAGGTGGCCCTGACGCGGATGAACCGGATACTCGAGATCATCAACCAGACCAACCAAGCGTTGTTTGCCAAGAGGTAGCGGAATTCCCGGGTCGAGCCGTCGCGGGGCGTGCATCGCGGCGGAATCGGAATCCGAATTACACGCGAACACCGAGCCTGGTGAGGAGAACGCCGTGAGCGAAAAAGGTTATAAGACTTATCAGACTCAGGAAGTGATGACGGCGTCACCCGCCAAGCTCGTCGCATTGTTGTATGAGCGCGCAATCGGCTCGCTCAAGGCGGTCGTGCGCGCCATCGAATCCGGCGATATCGAGGGCCGTTGGAAAGCCAACAAGAAGGCGATCGACATTATCTCGCACATGCTGATGACCCTCGACATCGAGCGGGGCGGAAGCATCGCCGCCAATCTTGACCAGCTTTACCGGTTTATGCTGACTCGGCTGACGCAGATCGATATCCGCAACGATCCGCAAATCGCGCGCGACGTCATCGGTCTGCTCGAGCCGCTGCACGATTCCTGGAGGCAGCTTGCCGCGCAAGGCACGGAGATGCCGGCCGAAGCGCCGAAAATACCGGCCTACGCCGCCGCCTCGGATCAGCCGGCCGGCCAGCAGGATGCCAAGGACAAGGACGGTTCGGATGCGGCCGTTCCGGGGCCGGTCATCCGAGTTTCCGCCTAAGCGCCACGCCGCGCGCGCGGTTCGCCCCACACAGCACGCAATCCAGACCGTCCGGCGGGCGACATCGCCCGCTGGGCTGATCGTGTTTATGGGCGACATCCCCTCCGCCCCCCATCCCAGCACGCCGATAACTGAAACCTCACCCTAAAGTCGATCCCACGCCGCCAACCGGTCCTGAATCGCACCGTAGGAAGGGGCCGATTTTGCCGCGCACTCGGCACAAACTGCCCCGTCGGCTGAAATTATTACCGCGTCGCCCCGGCATTCATGCTTCCTGGTGGCACGACACCCCGTTTTCCTCTTTGTTATCAATAGCTTATCGAATACGGCCCATTTTGGCACGTCGATTGCTGATAAGGGGACGAGAGATGAAAGTCCGTCACGATTGCGCTCCCAATGATGGGATGTACCGGGCGGACGAAACGAATGGGAACAGCGAAAGCCCAATGATCCGCGTCAGTAGGCGACCGACAGGCGGAAACGCCTTCGCCCCCGAGTGAAGGGACGCGGAATCAGCTTTCCAGGAATGGAGATAGAAAAATGGCTCTCAACGTAATCACCAACTTTGCCGCCAACGTTGCGCACCGCAACCTGTTTCAGACCGATCGTGAAGCGACCGAATCGGTTGCCAGGCTGGCCTCCGGCCAGCGCGTCGTGTCTGCGAAGGACGACGCGGCGGCGATGGCCATCGGCTCCCGCCTGACGGCCGAGGTGCAGGCCCTGCGGACCGCATCGCTAAATGCTGGCCAGGGCGTATCGATGTTGCAAATCGCCGACGGCGCGCTGGCCCGAATCGCGGAAGTCCTGATCCGGATGAAGACCCTGGCGTCGCAAGCGGCGTCGGATCATCTGGCCTCGACCGAGCGCACGTTCCTGAACGACGAGTTCGCCGCCCTGCGGTCGGAAATCGATCGTATCGCCCTGGACACGGAGTTCAACAGTGTGAAACTCCTGTCCGGCGGCAGCTCGACCACGCTCAGCTCTCTCGGCACCAGCCTGGCTAACAGCAAAGGCATCGTCGCCATCGACCTGGGCAGCGCCCCGACGCTCGACGCCGCGGCCACCGCCTCGACCGCGGCCGAGACCTTCACCATTTCGTTCACCAGTAATACCGTGTCGAACCTTGGCACGTTCCAGGTCGGTGATGGCGAGAGCCTGCAGACGATCACATTCGACGGCGTTGTCCCCGCAGACGCGAGCACTACGCGATCCATATTTTTCAGCACTTTCGACACCACGATCACAATCAGCAACTCGTTCGCCACCGACTCAGATATCGCCGGCAACAACACGCTGCTCGCGTTCAGCAGCGCCGGCACGGCGGTGAGCCTGACCTTCAAGGTCGGCACCGGTAGTGTCACCACCGAGGACGATCTGACCGTGACCATCAACTCGGTGACGCTGAGCGCCATCAACGCCGCCGTGACCGGCTTTTCGTCGGACGTCCTGACCGGATCGTCGGGCGCGGCCGCCAACACCGCGTCGGCCAACGTTACGCTGGCCATTGACCGGGTCGCCGCGGTCCGGGCGGGCGTCGGCACCTTCCAGAACCGACTGGAAGTCGCCGGTGCCGCCATCGCCACCGCCACCGAAAACGCGGAAGCGGCGCGAAGCACCCTGGTCGATCTCGATGTCGCGTCGGAGATGACGGTTTTCACCAGCAAGCAGGTTTTGCTGCAGGCCGGCGTGTCGATGCTGGCGCAAGCCCAGCAGCTTCCGCAGGCCCTGCTCAGGCTGTTCCAGTAGCGGACGCGGGGAGCGGCGCATCCGCGCCCTCCCGGCTTCCGAGCCGCAGATGAACTTGGCGAAACAGGAGAAGATCATGACACCCGTGACGACCCACGACCTGGAGGAGGTCCAAAACGCCTCTCCGACCCGGCTCATCGTCATCCTGTACGACGAGGCCATCATCGCCCTTCGTACCGCCGTTGCCGCGATCCAAGGCAACGACATCGAGGGCCGCTGCAATGCCGCCGAGCGTGCGACCGACATCCTGTCGCATCTGTGCTCGAGCCTCGATCTCGTCGCCGGCCGCGAAATCGCGGCGAACCTGGCCACGATCTACGAATACCTGATCGGCCGACTGGTCCAGGTGAATTTCCGCAACGACGCGTCGATCGCGGTTGAGATCGCCAACCACCTGGAGATTCTCCGCGAGTCCTGGATCGAGGTCGACGCCCTCAGCGTCGCGGACGGCGAATCGGACGAATTCGGTTCGGCGGTGGTTTCGCCGCGGCCGGCCAACCGGAAGCTCGCCGCCTCGCGGGCCGCTTAGTCCCGCGGCCGGGCTTCCGGTTCGATACCGGTTGCACGGCAGCTCGGGCGGCATATGCCGCCAACGCGCGGACTAAGACGAGAGTTTCACCGGCCTTTGGCCTTGTGTAGCGAAGCGCATTATCAAGTTTGCTTATTGGAACCGAAATGCAAGCTGGCACACTGATCTCCGCGGTTATCGCCCCAGGCAAGGGGCAACCCGGCGCGCAAAATTCCGGCGCGGCCGGCGCGGGATCGTTTACCCAGGCATTGATGGCCGTTCTGGGCGGAGCCGCCGCCGGCGGGGCGCATTCGCCCACACCGGAAGTCGCCGGCGCGGGCCAGACAGCGGGCCAGACAACCGCCACGACGGGTAACTCGGCCGGTGACCATCCCGGCGACGGACAGGACGCGGGGCTTGGCCCGATCGTAATTCCCACCACTGAAATTGCCGCCGTTATCAGTGCCGCTTCCGAGGTTCCCGGCCTCGTGGTTGCCGAAATCGCCTCGGCAAACGGTCAGGCCAACGCACAGGAACACGCCGCCCAGGCCGTACAAACCCACGCGAACGGGCTGGCGCTCACCGGGCAAGCCAAGGGCGGCGAAACCG
>CBDVDY010000047.1:0-14766 GCA_965372875.1 uncultured Alphaproteobacteria bacterium
CGGTCCCCTCAGGATGAAGAGCATTGTTAAGGCAGATTAGAGAGTTGCTTCATCCCGGGCAGCCGCCGAAGGCGGCGTCTCGAAGGACGAAGCGCCGCCATCGTTGAAATACGCGAATCTTCGCCCGGCCGCGTAGCCTTTATTCAGGCCGCTTCCCCTAATGCGCGTCGGCCCAGTTCTCGGCGTGGCCGGAATCGACCACCAGCGGCACGGTTAGCTGGCGGGCGGGCAGGGGAGCGTCGGTCATCACCTTGCCGATGGTCTCCGTCAGCGCCGCGACCTCGCCCGCCGGCGCCTCGAACAGAAGTTCGTCGTGCACCTGGAGCAGCATGCGGGCCGAAAGCCCGGCCCGTTCCAGCGCCTCGGGCACGCGGATCATCGCCCGCTTGATGATGTCGGCCGCGCCCCCCTGCAAGGGCGCGTTGATCGCCGCGCGCTCGGAAAAGCCGCGGCGCGCCGGGTTCTTGTCGTTGATGCCGGTGATATGGACCTTGCGGCCGAAGGGCGTCTCGACGAAGCCGTTCTCGCGCGCCTCGGTCTTGGCCCGCTCCATATAGTCGCGGATGCCGGGATAGCGCTCGAAATAGGCGTCGATGTAGTCCGCGGCGTCGCCCCTGGGAACGCCAAGCTGGCGCGCCAGGCCGAAGGCGCTGATGCCGTAGATGATGCCGAAATTGATCGCCTTGGCCTTGCGCCGGACCATCGGGTCCATGCCGTCCACCGGCACGCCGAAGACCTGGCTGGCGGTGAGCGCGTGGATGTCGACGCCGTCGCGGAAGGCGTCCTTGAGCGTCGCAATGTCGGCCACGTGGGCGAGCAGACGCAGCTCGATCTGCGAATAATCGAGCGAGACCAGGACGTTGCCCTTCTCGGCCACGAAGGCGCGGCGAATCTTGCGGCCTTCCTCGGTGCGTACCGGGATGTTCTGCAGGTTGGGATCGGTCGAGGCGAGCCGGCCCGTCGAGGCGGCGGCCATCGCGAACGAGGTGTGCACGCGCCCGGTCTCGGGATTGATCTGCGCCAGGAGCGCGTCGGAATAGGTGCTTTTGAGCTTGGCGAGCTGGCGCCAGTCGAGCACCCGGGCCGGCAGTTCGTGGCCCTCGGCGGCCAATCCGTCGAGCACGTCGGCGCCGGTGGCGTACGATCCGCTCTTGCCCTTCTTGCCGCCCTGCAAGCCCATCTCGTCGAACAGCACCTCGCCAAGCTGCTTGGGCGAGCCGATGGTGAACGGGCGGCCCGCGAGGGAGTGGATCTCTTCCTCCAGCCCGGCCAGGCGCTGCGCGAAATCGTGCGACAGGCGCGAAAGCTCCTCGCGGTCGGCCTTGATTCCGGCCTGCTCCATCGACGCCAGCACCGCGACCAAAGGCCGCTCCAGCGTCTCGTAGACGGTCGCCATGTGCTCGGCGGCGAGCCGCGGCTTCAAGAGCCGGTACAGCCGCCCGGTGACGTCGGCGTCCTCGGCCGCGTAGTCGCAAGCCGCCTCCAGCGGCACCTCGGCGAATCCAATCCGGTTCTTGCCGGTGCCGGCGACCTCGGAAAACTTGATGTTGGTGTGGCCGAGATGAAGCTCGGCCAGGGCGTCGAGCCCGTGGCCGTGCAGCCCGCCGTCGAGCACGTAGGAGAGCAGCATGGTGTCGTCGATCGGGCTCACCTCGATACCGTGCCGGCGCAGCACCAGGAGATCGTACTTGATGTTCTGCCCGACCTTGAGGATGGCCCGGTCTTCCAGCATCGGCTTGAGCATCGCCAGCGCCTTGTCGAGCGGAATCTGTTCCGGCCGCTCGCCGCCGTCGCCCAAATCGAGACCGCCGCCGGCGCCGTTCGGGGCCACGTGGCCCACCGGGATGTAGCAGGCGCGGCCGGCCTCGACCGAAAGCGAGACCCCCACCAGCTCGGCCCGCATGGCGTCGAGCGAGGTGGTCTCGGTATCGACGGCGATAATTCCCTCTTGCCCGGCGCGCTCGATCCAGGCGGCAAGCGCGTCCGCGTCGCGCACCAGCTCGTAGACGGTCTCGCCGGGCACGATCTCCGGGCTCGCCGGAAGGTCGAGCTCGCCCTGCGCGGCCAGCCGGCTTTCCAGGCGCGCGGTGATGGTGCGGAACTCCTGGGCGCGCAGGAAATCGAGCAGGGCTTTGTGATCCGGCTCCTTGAGCTCGAAATCCTCGACGTGCTCGGCGACCGGCACGTCGTCCCTGAGCGTGACCAGATCCTTCGATATCCGCGCCAGACCGGCGAATTCGATCAGATTCTCGCGGCGCTTCGTCTGCTTGATCTCGGCGGCGCGCGCGAGCAGCGTTTCGAGGTCGCCGTACTCGTCGATCAGCAGCGCGGCGGTCTTGACGCCGATGCCGGGGACGCCCGGCACGTTGTCGGAGGAATCGCCCGCCAGCGCCTGCACCTCGATCACCTTCTCGGGCCCGACGCCGAACTTCTCGGCCACCTCGTCGCGGCCGATGCGCCGGTTCTTCATCGGGTCGAGCATGGTGACGCGATCGGTCACCAGTTGCATCAGATCCTTGTCCGAGGAGACGATCGTCACGTCGAATCCCTTGGCCGCCGCCTCCCTGGCGTAGGTGGCGATGATGTCGTCGGCCTCGTAGCCCTCCATCTCGATGCAGGGCAGATTGAAAGCGCGCGTGGCTTCGCGAATCAGGCCGAATTGGGGCCGCAGCTCCTCCGGCGGCTCATCCCGGTTGGCCTTGTATTCGGGGTAGATATCGTTGCGAAACGTGACCGAGGACGCGTCGAAGATCACGGCCAGATGGTCGGCGTCGTCCTGCTCCCGCAAATCCTCCAGCAACTTGAGGATCATGTTGCAAAAGCCGTTGACGGCGTTGGTGTGGACGCCGTCCGAGCGCACGAAAGCGGCAACCGGGATCGCGTGAAACGCCCTGAATATATAGGCCGAACCATCGACCAGATAGAGGTGGCGCGGGCCGGATTTTCCGTTCGCGGCGGTGCTTTCGCTCATGCCGTCAAGATGCGGGAGAAACGCGTTCGAGTCGAGAGGGCGAGGCAGGCGCCGGCGGCGATTTCGGGCGCGTCGCCTAAATCTTTCCCTCCCGGCCCTGCCAATAGGGCGCCCTGATCAGGCTTTTCTGGATTTTGCCGACCGCCGTTTTCGGTAGCGCGTCGACAAACTTTATGAGGCGCGGCCGCTTGTACCGGGCGATGCGGGCGGCGCAATAGTCGATGAGTTCCTCTTCGCCGACGCTGACGCCGTCCCTGGCGACCACGTGGGCCACCGGTATTTCGCCCCAGCGCTCGTCGGGTACGCCGAACACCGCGCATTCGACCACCGCCGGGTGGCTATAGAGCGCGTTCTCGATCTCGGTCGGGTAGATGTTTTCGCCGCCGGAGATGATCATGTCCTTGGAGCGGTCGACCAGCGTGAGATAGCGGTCGCCGTCGATGAATCCGACGTCGCCGGTCAAAAGCCAGCCGTCCCGGCCGCGGTAGAGCGCCGCCGTCTGCTCCGGATCGCCGTAATATTCGGCAAGCAGCGTATCGCTGCGGGTGACCACGTCGCCCGTCTCGCCCGGGGGCAGGAGCCCGCCGTCCGCGTCCATGATTGCGATTTCGACGCCGGTGCAGGCGCGGCCGACGCTCTCCCTCTTGCCGGCCGGGCTCGCGGGTTCGCGCACGGTGATCGGGCAGGCCTCGGACTGGCCGTAATGTTCGGTAAACTCTACGCCGGGAAGCAATTCCAAAGCGCGCTTGAAGAGCGCGGGCGGCATCGGCGCGCCGGCGAAGTTCAGCTTCTTCAAATTATCCAGCCGCGCCGGGTCGAACCCCTCGGCGCCCAGTAGGTCGCCGAGCTGGGTCGGCACCAGAAATGCGGCGCTGACGCCCTTTTGCTCGACCAAATCGACGAACGCGCCGGCGTCCCAGGCCGGCATGAAATGGCAGCTCGCGGCCAGCGCCACCGCCGTCTGGTACCAGACGAACAGCCCGGCCGAATGGAAAAGCGGCGTGGTGATGGCGAAGCTGTCGTCGCCGTCGAGACCGAAATCGGCGACCCCGATATTGGCCGCGGCCACGCGCGCCTTGTGCGAGACCAGCACCGCCTTCGGCAGCCCCGTGGTGCCGCCGGTAAAGGTGATGGCGAAGGGATCCTCCGCGCCGATCGCGGCCGCCGGCGGCACCTCGGGCGCATCGGACATGAGAGCGGCGAGCGACAGCACGCCCTTGGGCGGCGCCGCGTCGGCGGCGAATACGACAACATGGCGCAGGCCCGGCAACCGGTCGCGGACGCGCGATATCCGTTTCAGATACGCGGCCTCCACCAATACGGCCTCCACCTCGGTCTTGCCGAGCATGTAGACGATATCGTCCTCGGTGGCGCGGAACGAGAGGTGGGCAAGAACCGCGCCCGACCGCGCGGCGCCGAAATACGCCACCGCATAGCCGGGCCGGTTGCTGGCCAGGATCGCGATCCTGCCGCCGGGCCCGATGCCGAGCGCCGCCAGCGCGTGCGCGAACCGGTTGGCGTCGGCGTCGAGCCGGGCGTAGTCGATCCGCTGGCCGCCGCCTTCGATGGCGAGCTTGCCCGGCGCCTTTTCAGCGGCGCGGCGCAACAAATCACCGATCAACATGGGTTTTTGCATTCCTCCGAACCCGGCCGTCAAGATTCCTAAACGCCCTTCAATCGGCGCAACAACTCGATCAGCGTCCGCCGTTCCCGATCGCTCAGATCGCCGGCCAGATCGCGCTCGTGCGCCTCGACCCGCGACATCAATTCCTCGAGATACCGGCTTCCCTCCGCCGTCAGCATCAGCGCGTGCGACCGGCGGTCGGTCGGCGACGGCGCGCGCTCGATCAGGTCTCTGGCCTCGAGCCGGTCGAGCACGGCCACCAGCGTCGAACGGTCGATGCCCATCGCGGCGCCCACGCGGGTCTGGTTTACCCCGGGGTTGGCGGCAACCATGAGCAGTACGCCGAGCTGGCCCGGGCTGATATTTTCACCGTCCAGCGCCGCGGAAAAACTCTGGAACATGGCCTGCTGGGCCTTGCGCAGATGATAGCCCAAAAGCCCGTCGAGCCGGCCGTGATTCAGCGCTTCGGCGCGCGCCGGAGCGGCCTTGCCGGCGGTTCGACGTTTTGCGCGTTTGGCAGGGAGAATCAAGGCCGGATTACCGATAATTTCATTTCGATACGGCAACATACACGCCGCGAGTGGCCACGGAATCGTTTGTAACACGAACAATTTCAGCCTCCAACTTTCATGCCGGGGCGATGCCCGGATCCATGGCCGGATCGAGCTTGGCCGGCGTAGTGCTTGGGCTTAAACTGTGGGCCACACGCCCTTCGGACGCGACGGGAGAACGAGCGCATGAGCAGGAGCCTGGACCAGGCGCCGGAGACCACGGCGGCGCGCGCGGCCTTTTACGACAGGATCGCGGCGCAAAACATGACGCCGCTCTGGGAGGTCCTGCACCAACTCCTTGGCAAGGAGCCGAAGAGCCCGGCGGTTCCGGCGATCTGGCGCTACGACGAGGTGCGGCCGCACGTGTTGGAATCGGGTGAGCTGATTTCCGCGCACGAGGCCGAGCGCCGCGTGCTGGTGCTGGAGAACCCGGGGCTCAAGGGGCAGTCCTCGATCACGCACAGCCTTTATGCCGGCCTGCAGCTCATCATGCCGGGCGAGGTCGCGCCGGCGCATCGGCACTCGCCGTCGGCGCTGCGCTTCATCATCGAGGGCGAGGGCGCCCATACCTCGGTCGATGGCGAAAAGACCATCATGGGCGAGGGCGATTTCGTCATCACCCCGTCCTGGGCCTGGCACGACCACGGCAACGACAGCGACCGGCCGATGGTCTGGCTGGATGGGCTCGACGTGCCGCTGGTGAACTTTCTCGACACCGGTTTCGTCGAAATCTATCCGGAGGATACTTATCCGCTCGACCGCCCGGTGGGCGATTCGCTGGCGCGTTACGGCATGGGCCTGTTGCCCGACGGGTACGAGAGCGTGGCCAAGACGTCGCCCGTGTTCAACTATCCCTACGACCGCACGCGCGAGGCGCTCGAGACCATGCGCAGGCACGAGGAATGGGATCCCTGCCACGGACTCAAGGCGCAATATGTCAACCCGGCGACCGGCGACTTCGCCATGCCGACCATCGCCACCTTCATGCAGCTCCTGCCCAAGGGTTTCAAGACGGCTCCCTACCGCTCGACCGACGGCGCGGTGTTTTCGCCGGTCGAAGGCAGCGGCCGCACCGTGGTCGGCGATACCGTGCTGGAATGGGGCCCCAGGGACGTGTTCGTGGTGCCGTCCTGGCTGCGCTACCATCACGAGGCCGACGACGACGCGGTTCTGTTCAGCTTCTCCGACCGGCCGGTGCACCAGAAACTCGGCCTGTGGCGCGAGCAGCGCGGCAACGACCCGGCGCGCATGCGCTAGGGCGGTTTTCGGCTGCATAGGTCCCGCCTCATTCGACTCGCCGCCATCCAATAAAATGTAGGGGTGGGTTTCAAACCCACCCGTACATTCGCCGCCGCGCTCAGGCGTCCAACAGGCTCTGCCCGGCGCGGCCGGTTCCACCGTGAAAAATTAGTATTGTGTCCCCGGTTTTTGGGGACGGCTCGGTGAACCCGGCGGCGGTGGGTGCCGCCGGTAATTGGTTGTTTGTTAGTTAGAGGCTATGCCAGAGTTTGGTGCGAATGCCGAAACGTTACAGCACTAACGAAAATCGTAGATTTCGGGCCGCGTGCACTCGGAGCCGCGTACTCGGTCCGTGTCGATCCAAATAACAAACCGGCATTCATAGTTCCAGCCGGTGTCCACTTCGGTTACGAAAATTCTGGACTGAGTTTCGTCCTGGAAGCGAATAACGACGGCTACTCTTGCCTTGCGAAACCACTTCTTGAAAAAAAGGAAATCCGTGGAATAGATGGATTTAACTTTGTCCGTATGTGGTCTCAGAACGACGTTTTTATTGTAAGGGATCAGGAGATCGTCGACTTGCACCGATATCATCACGATCTCTTTTCCCGACCCGTTGACTATAGTGAATTGATGGTAGGGAGGGGCGAGCAAATACCAGAGGCCGGCGACAACGATGACCAGCACCGAAAAAACCGCGCTCCACTTTCCGATCTTCCGTGCCCGGCTGCCAGACCGTTTTACTTCTTCCGTCATCGCATGAAATCCGGACTTCGCGCTCCACGCTGGAGTTATAGACCATTCGGTATTCTACAAACGGTTGTGGCAATTGTGGGGCAAGGTTTGCGCCAACTCGCTACACCATCCGCTCCCCAGAACAACGAAACCCGGCCGCCGTTGCCGGCTCCGGGCTCGTCGGGGACATATGACCACACATTTAGTGTTATTTGTACCATACTTTATAAATGTTGTATGGCACTATTTTTTCCAGACTGGTTTTTTCCGTTCGGCTTAGCTCCCGGCGGCTTCATTGCGGGATGCAGCGCGCCCGTTCCATCCGGCCGATCTCGTAGGCGAGAACGACGCCGATAGCGGCCAGCGCCGCGACCAGCCAGGGCGCCGCCTGCCAGCCGCCGGTGGCGGCGACCAGGGCGGCCAGCGCCGGCGGGCCGAGAACCTGGCCGAGATTGGAGCCCTGCTGGAAAAGCCCGGTGGTGGTGCCGAACTGGGCGGGGCCGGGCGCGTGCACTGGCGCGCCGCCCATGACCGAGGCCGGCAGCATGCCCCCGAGGCCCGAGAACACCAGGCAGAAGAGGTAACGCACCTCGTCCGGCACCGACGCCGAATAAACGCCGAGGCTCGCCGCACCCATGATCGTGCTGGACGCGGCGATCAGGACCCAGCGTCTGGCGCCGCGATGAAGCAGCGCGGCGCCCAGCAGATTGCCGAGGATATTGATGGCAATGGCGAACGCGGTGAGCAGCGCCGCCGCGCCGCCGCCCATGCCGCGTTCCTCGATCAGAAAGGTCGGCAGGAATCCGAGGACGGCGAGATAGTTCGCCGTGTAGGTCGAAAAGCACAGCGCCAGGAGAAGCGGTCCGCGCGCCTTGACGGTGAGGCGGATGTCGCGCCACAGGGACTGCAGCGGCGCCGCCCTTTCGCCCCCGGAAGCTGGGGGCGGCGCGGCGAGGGACCGGGTTCCCCACCACAGAAGGAGCGCGAAGGCGACAAGCACCGCGCCGTTCGTCATCCACAGGCCGCGCCAGCCGACGCGATCCAGAAACAAGGGCGTCAACAGCACCATGAACGCCATTCCCGCCGGCATGTAGCTGCCCCAAATTCCCAGCGCCAGGCGCAGATCCCGCGGGTGAACGGCCCGGATGATGATCACCGGGGCGGCGATGAAGACGACGATGGCGCCGACCCCCTCGACCAGGCGCGAGGCCAAAATTGCCGTGCCGCTCTCGGCGAAAGCGCCGGCCAGGCTGGCGGCGCCGACGCACAGCAAGGCTGCCACGGTGATCCGCCGGTGACCCAGCCAGTCGGTGACGGCGCCCATGGCGATGCCGCAACTTACGCCAATGACGTTGAACATCGAGATCGCCCAGCCGGCGCCAACCAGGCCGAGGCCGAGATCGGCGCGGATATCGGGCAGCGCCGAGGGCAACTTGCCGATCTGGAAGGCGCCCACCACGCCGGCGCCGTAAGCGAGCAGGACAATGCCCCAGCGCGTCGGCGGCCGATCCTGACCGTCGGCGGACTGCCCGCCGGAGGTTTGCCCGTGGTTGGCGGGGCCGCTCATCCGCCGCAAACGGCGACGGCGCCGCTACTCCGCCACGATCGGATTACGCAGAACGCCGATCTTGTCGATGTCGACCTCGATCACGTCGCCCGGCTTCATGAAGGTCGGCGGGTCGCGCCTGTACCCGACGCCACCCGGCGTGCCGGTCGGGATCACGTCGCCCGGCTCCAACTCGGTCCAGTCCGAGATGTAGCGGATCAAATGGGGGATGTCGAAGATCAGCATGTCGGTGGTGGCGCGCTGCATCTCCCCGCCGTTGAGCCGGGTCACCAGCGTCATGGTGGTGGGGTCGGGAATCTCGTCCGCGGTCACCATCCACGGGCCGAAAGCGCCGGTGGCGGGGAAGTTCTTGCCCGGCGTGAACTGATGCGTATGGCGCTGCCAGTCGCGGATGGAGCCGTCGTTGTAGCAGGCGTAGCCGGCGATGTATCCGAGCGCGTCGGCCTCGGAAATGTGCCGCCCGCGCTTGCCGATAATCACCGCCAGCTCGCCTTCGAAGTCGAACTTGTCCGATAGCGTGGGCCGCACCATCGGCCGTTCGTGCCCGATCTGGACGTTGGCGAAGCGGGTGAACAGCACCGGGTGCTCGGTCGGGTCGCGGCCGCTTTCCTTGCGGTGCTCCACGTAGTTGACGCCCACCAGGACGATCTTCGGCGGGTCGGGGATAACCGGAAGCTGTTCGGCATCCTCGTATTGCATGTCCGGCGCCTGCCCCTCGGCCGCCCGCCGCACCTCGTCGAGCGCGCCGGCCTCCAGAACCGATCGCAGGGTCGGATATTTGTCGCCCAGCCGCGCACCGATATCGACCAGGCCGCCGTCATGGACGACACCGTAGGTCGCCGTGGAATTGCGCAAAAAACTCGTGACCTTCATCTTCCCTCTATCCTCTAAATATTTGCGGCCCGGGACCGTCCGGCCGCCACGCAGTGTTAGTGTCCGCCGCCCTTGCCGGCGCCGTCCGCGAGCACAAAGCGCCGCCCGCAGTACGGACAATCGACCGCGCCGCCGGAATCGAGATTGAGATACACCTTGGGATGGCCCAGCGCGCCGCCGCCGCCGTCGCAGGCTACGGTCGTGCTGTCCACCGAAATGGTTTCGTTGGATTCGGCGGAAATCACCATATGTTTCCCTCTAGCTGATGCCGATGCGCCGTCCCTCCTGCCGCCGGCTCGGCGCGTTGACCGGCGCGACGGTCGGATGATACCCATTGCCGGGCCGCGATCAACCGTTGCGAGGCCGCGGAGGCCTACATTGACACCGATGCGAACAGGTGACGCCGAATCATGAACAAACCGCGGCCAGCCCCCAAGGCGCAAGCCGAAATCCCCGCCGCCCAGCCGGAATTCGCGGTGGAGGCGAAGGGACTGACCAAGATCTACCGGGGCAGCGGCAACATGCCGCCCAAGGAAGCGCTCAAGCAGGTCGATCTGGCGATCCCGCGGGGCTCGCTGTTCGGTCTTTTGGGCCCGAACGGCGCCGGCAAATCGACTTTCATCAACATCCTGGCCGGGCTGGTCAACAAGACCGGCGGAAGCGCCAGGGTCTGGGGCATCGATATCGACAAGGACCCGCGCCGCGCCCGGGCCGCCATCGGCGTGGTGCCGCAGGAGCTGAACCTGGACGCGTTTTTCACGCCGCGCGAGATTCTCAACCTGCAGGCCGGGCTGTACGGCGTGCCGCGCGCCGAGCGGCGCACCGAACAAATCCTGATCACCGTGGGCCTGGCCGACATGGCCGACGCCTATGCGCGCTCGCTGTCGGGCGGCATGCGCCGGCGGCTGATGGTGGCCAAGGCGATGGTCCACCAGCCGCCGGTGCTGGTTCTCGACGAGCCCACCGCCGGGGTCGACGTCGAACTGCGCCGGCAGTTGTGGGACCATATTCTCGACCTGAACCGCCGGGGTACGACGATCCTCCTGACCACGCACTATCTCGAGGAGGCCGAGCAGCTCTGCGACCACATCGCCATCATCAACGACGGCAAGGTGATCGCGCGCGACAGCACGGCGGCGCTGGTGGGCCGGCTCGACCGCAAGGAGTTGATGGTCACGCTGTCCGCCGATCTCGGCGCCTTGCCGGCCGAACTCGACCCCTACGACGTGGAATTGCAGGGCCCCAGGCGGCTGGTGTTTCGCTACCGGCCAAGCAAGACGCGGGTGCGGGATATCCTTTCCGCGATGCGCGCCGCCAGCGTGCCGATCGCCGATTTGACCACGCACGAGGCCGATCTCGAGGACATTTTTCTGGAGCTTACGCGCGGCGCCCCAAAGGACGACGCCCAAAAGGACGAGGGGCCGTGATTCGCCGCCTCTTCGCCGCTTCCCTGGTTGCGCTGCTCGCCGCCGCCTGCGCGCCGCGCCTGCAGCCGCCCGGCCCGGCCCCTGGTCCGGCCCGGGCGATTCCCGAACTGACCCACGAATTCCTGTTCGCCAGGGACGGCATGCCGCTTCCGGTACGTCTCTGGATGCCGGCGAGGGACCGGCCAAGGGCGCTGATCGTCGCCGTGCACGGCTTCAACGATTACTCGAACTCGTTCGCCATGCCGGCCGAACGCTGGCGGGCCGCCGGCATCGCCACCTACGCCTACGACCAGCGCGGTTTCGGCGGCAGCCGCCACCGCGGGATATGGCCGGGAGTCGAAATCCTGATCGACGACCTTCGGACCATGATCGCGATGGTGCGGGCCAAGCATCCGGAGGCGCCGCTCTACCTGCTGGGCGAAAGCATGGGCGGCGGCGTGGTGCTGGCCTTGCTCGCCGACCACCCGCCGCCGGGGATCGCCGGCGCTATCCTGGTGGCGCCGGCGGTTTGGGGCCGCGAGACCCTGCCGCTTTCCCATCGGCTGGCCCTGTGGCTCGCCGCGCACACGGTGCCGTGGGTCGATCTCTCGGGCCGCAACCTCAACCTCGTGCCGTCCGACAATATCGAGATGCTGCGCGAGATGAGCCGCGACCCCAAGGTGTTGAAGGAAGCCCGGGTCGACGCGCTCTACGGCATGGTCAATCTGATGGACGCGGCGCTGGCGGCGGCGCCCCGGGTCACCGCGCCCCTGCTGGTGCTCTACGGCGAACGGGACGAGATCATCCCCAAGGCGCCGACCCGGCTGATGCTGGAACGCCTCAACGGCGGCAAGCGCGTCGCCATATACGAATCGGGCTACCACATGCTGCTGCGCGACCTCGCCGCCGAAATCGTGCACAAGGACATCGCCGCCTGGGTCGCCGACCCGGCGGCCCCCCTGCCCTCGGGCGCCGACCGCCGCGATACGATCAAACTGCTCGCCGGCGATTAGAGCACAATCCGACATACCGAGGATTCTCTCCGCGCATGGATTCTTCCACTGCGGTTCGCTAATCTCAGCGGCAAGGGAGAACCGCAAATGGAGCGCCGCCTCGCGGCGATCCTTGCCGCCGACGTGGCCGGCTACAGCCGGCTCATGGAGGCTGACGAGGAAGCGACCGCCAGCACGCTGAACGTATACCGAAAGATCGTAGACGGGCTGGTCGGTGACCATCGTGGCCGGGTGTTTGGCAGTGCCGGCGACAGCGTCGTAGCCGAATTCGCGAGCCCGGTCGAGGCGGTGCGTTGTGCCGTCGACATTCAGCGCGAACTTGAAGCCCACAATGTCGATCTACCCGAGGATCGGCGCATGCGCCTTCGCATAGGTGTCAACCTCGGTGATGTGATAGTCGAGGGCGATAACCTTCTCGGCGATGGTGTGAATATTGCGGCGCGCCTCGAAACGCTTGCCGACGCCGGGGGCATCTGCCTTTCGCGGCCAATTTTCGACCAGATAAAGAAGCAGCTCGATCTGGGTTACGAGTACCTTGGCGAGCACGAGGTCAAGAACATCGCCGAGCCGGTCCGGGTTTACCGCGTGCTGACTGAGCCGGAGGCGGCCGGCAAAGTCATCGGCGAAAAAAAACGAGCGACGCAAGCGTGGAAGCGGGTGGCCCTCGCAGCAGCCGTGGCCGTGCTCATCGGAGTGGCCGGCGCGGTTGCATGGCTTCGGCCGTGGGAGCCAACAATTGAACCGGCATCGGTCGAGCGCATGGCCTTCCCGCTGCCCGACAAGCCATCTATCGCTGTCCTACCGTTTACCAATATGTCAGACGATCCAAACCAGGAGTACTTTGCCGACGGCATCGCCGAGGATCTGATTACCGATCTGTCCAAGATCTCCGGTCTCTTCGTCATCGCCAGGAACTCCGCCTTCTCCTACAAGGGTCGAAACGTGAAGGTTCGCCAGGTGGCGGAAGACCTCGGTGTGCGCTACGTGCTGGAAGGCAGTGTGCGCCGAGCCGGAGATCGAGTGCGGATTAATGCCCAACTCATTGACGCGACCACCGGCGGGCACCTATGGGCCGAGCGCTACGACGGTTCTTTGGTCGATGTCTTCGCGTTGCAGGACAAGGTCGCACGGAAAATCGTCGCGGCTCTAAAGGTCGAACTCACGGCGGCGGACGAGAAAACCCTCGAACACAAGACCCGGCCGGTCAACCTTAAAGCTTACGACTGGCTTCTCAAGGGGCGTAAGCAACTAGCCGATCTGGATCGGGAAAAGGTGGCCCTGGCCAAGGTCTTTTTCGAGCGGGCGATCACGGCTGATCCGACATATGCTCGAGCTTATACGAACCTCGGCTTCTTTTACTGGAACGAATGGCGCCTCTGGGGCCTCAACAGGGCGAAGAACCTGGAAATGGCCTTGCAGATCGGCCAAAAGGCGGTGGAACTCGATCCGCAGTCCGCCGGCGCGCGGGTGCTGCTGGCTTTGGCCCATCAGTTCCGCGGCGAGCATGCCGAGGCAGACAAGTGGGGCAATGAGGCGCTCGACCTTCACCCCACTCAGGCGGAGACCCTGGGGAACCTGGGCGCCTACCTGCGACACGCGAACCGCTACGAGGAGGCAGTCGAGGTTCTCGAGAAGGCCATGCGGCTCGATCCCCGGCATCCACCGCAATGGCTTTCCTGGTTGGGTAATGTCTATTTCCATTTGGGAGAGACGCAGAAGGCCATCGAGGTACTGAGGGAGGGTGTCGCACGCGAGCCCGACTACATCGCCTTTCACGTCTTCCTCGCAGCCAGCTACGTTGTCGCGGGTGACAAAGAGAAAGCGGAGGCGGAAGGACGGGAGGTGCTGCGTCTCAACAGCCGCTTCACTGTTTCGGCCATGGAGCGCTGGTCATCCGTCTTCACGAAGGACGCGAGCTACGTGCGTCGCGTCGGTGCGGCCCTTCGAGAGGCAGGGTTGCCAGAGTAACGACACGGGCCATTCGGCTTTTCGAATCTCTTCCGGCAGCGGCCGGGAAGAACGAACGGATCTGGTATTTGTTCGGACTGACGTGCCGGCGGACGAACGTCCGGGTAGGGGTCAATAGCGGGCTAAGAGCGCCGACCCGTGTTCGGTTCGCATTGCGCCTGTGACCGGACGGGCGACAGGCAACGCCTTTTAATGGGTCCATGATCCAGGGACCTTACTCATAAATGGCCGCGTTGCTGGACCGGTCCCGGCGGAATTTGTTACGCTTGCGGGCAAATCAACCGCGCCCCGGGGAGCCCGAACCCATGCCGCTTCTGCAAACCACCATCGCCGGCAGCCTGCCGAAGCCGTCCTGGCTGGCCGAGCCGGAAAAGCTTTGGCCGGCCTGGCGGCTCGAGGGCGACGATCTGCTGCGCGGCAAGCGGGACGCGGCGCTGGTCTGGCTCAAGGAGCAGGAGGATGCGGGCATCGACATCGTCGGCAACGGCGAGCAGTTCCGGGTTCATTTCGTGCACGGCTTCCTCGAACATATCGGCGGCATCGACTGGGACCGGAAGACCAAGATGGGTATCCGCGACGGCCGCTATATCGTCGACGTGCCCACGGTGACCGGCCCGGTGCGCCGCGAGGGGTCCGTGCATGGCGAGGAGCTGCGCTTCACCCGCGCCCACACCGGGCGCCAGCTCAAATTCACCCTGCCGGGGCCGATGACCATCTGCGACACCATCGCCGACGCGCATTACGGCAAGCGCGCCGACATGGCGATGGCCTTCGCCGAGGTGCTGAACCAGGAGGCGCGGGAGCTCGACGCGGCCGGCG
>CBDVDY010000048.1:0-14709 GCA_965372875.1 uncultured Alphaproteobacteria bacterium
GCGAGGACGGGATCGATCTTGGCGAAGTCCGCCTCGAGGCGCCCGTCGATCCGGCGAGCAAGATCCTCGCCGTGGCGCTCAACTATTCGGGCCACATCAGGGAGACCGGCCAATCGCCGCCCGAGAATCCGATCCTGTTCTTCAAGGCCTACGAATCGATGATCGGCGGCGGGATGCCGATCGCCGGCCTCGGCCTGACCGAGAAACTCGACTACGAGGGCGAGTTGGCTGTTTTGATCGGCCGCCAATGCTACCAGGTGGCGCCCGAAGAGGCCTGGCAATGCATCGCCGGTATCAGCGCCTTCAACGATACCAGCGCGCGCGACCTGCTCAGGGTCAAGGCCGGGGACAACATCATGTTCGACTGGTTCTCCTCGAAGTGCCTGAACCGGGCGACCGCGCTCGGCCCCGTCGTCGTCGGCTTAGACGAAGTCGAGGCGCCGCTGCGCGCCGGCGAACTCGAAGTCATAACCCGGGTCAACGGCGGCGAGGTGCAGCGGGCCATGACCGGCGAGATGATTTTCGGCATCCCCGAACTGATCGCCTTCATCACCAGCCGGGTCGCCTTGTCGCCCGGCGACGTGATCGCCACCGGCACGCCGCAGGGCGTCGGCGCCGCTACCGGGACGTTTCTCGGCGCCGGCGACGTGGTCGAAATCGACATCGCGCCGATCCCGGTGCTGCGCAACGAGGTCGCGGCGGCGTAACGCGCCGGCGAGTAGCAATCTCCTTTCGCGCGCCCTATAGTTCCGCCGCCTCGTGCCGGGGGGCGGTTGGGGAACGATGATGCGCGATGGGCGAATAATTTCGGGACGGACGGGCCGGCCATGCGGCTGATGCAGGCCCTGGCCGGGGCCGGGGCGGGCGGCGCCGAACTGCATTTCGTGCGCCTCGCCATAGCGCTCGGGCAAGCCGGGATAGAGCAGCGCGTGCTGATCCGCGCCGACGGCGCGCGCGCCGCCGCGCTGCGCGCCGGCGGTATCGAGCCGGTCCAGCTACGCTTCGGCGGCCGGCTGGATTTCGCCACGCGGCGGGCCTTCGGGCGCGAGGCCGCGTCGTTCCGGCCCGATATCGTGCTGACCTATATGAGCCGCGCGACCGCCCACTGCCCGAGCGGAGATTTCGTGCACATCGCCCGCCTCGGCGGCTACTACGATCTCAAATATTATCGGCGCTGCGACCATCTGGTCGGCATCACGCCGGACCTGGTGGATTATTTCGTGTCCCGTGACTGGCCGCGCGAGCGGGCGCATTTCATTCCCAACTTCGTGGCCGACGGCAAGGCCGAGCCGGCGGCGCGCGCCAGCTTTGAGACGCCGGCGGACGCGCCGCTCGTCTTCGCGCTCGGACGGCTGCACCGGAACAAGGCCTTCGACACGCTGCTCGAGGCCGTCGCCCAGGTGCCGGGGTGCCATCTGTGGCTGGCCGGCGAAGGGCCGCTCAGGGCGGATCTCGAGGATCTGGCGGCGCGGCTGGGCATCGCGGACCGGGTGCGCTTCCTCGGCTGGCGGGACGATCCGGGACCGTTTTTCGCCGCCGCCGATCTCTACGTGGTGCCGTCGCGTCACGAGCCGCTCGGCAGCGTGCTGCTGGAGGGCTGGATGCAGCGCCTGCCGATGGTGGCCGCGGCGAGCCAGGGTGCCAGCTTCCTGATCCGCGACGGCGAGAACGGTTTGCTGGTGCCGGTCGACGATGCGCCGGCGATGGCGGCGGCGCTACGGCGCCTGCTGGATGACACGACGCTCGCCGCGCGCCTGGCCGCGGCCGGACGGGCAGCGTACGAGGCCGACTATACCGAGGCGGCGGCGGTCGCGCGCTACCTCGACCTGTTCGAGCGCGTACTCGCGCGGCGCCGCGAATAGCGCTCGTCCGCTTGCCCTTTTCCCGGATCGGCAGCGGCGGGTCGCGCACAAAGCGCTTGACCGGGACTCGGGCTGCAATCGTATTGTGGCGACGGGACGAGGGTATGGGCGGAGCATGGACGACGAATTCGGAGCATCGGGACGACGGGAGTCCGGTCGACGGCGGTGGCCGGTAAGCCCGACGACGATTATCGCGGTGGCGTTGGCGCTGTTGGCGCTGGCCTACGCGATCGTTGCCGGCGCAAGCGTTTGGCCAGGCAACTTCTCGGTGCGCGGCTTCGAGGAATTGATCCGATCCTGGGGCATGTGGGGCGTGGCCGCTTCGATCGGCCTGATGGTAATCCATACCTTTGTCCCGTTTCCGGCCGAGTTCGTGGCCATCGCCAACGGGAAAATCTATGGCCTGCTGTGGGGTGTGGCGGTGACCTGGACGGGTGCCATGCTCGGCGCCTATGTGGCGTTCAGTCTGGCCCGGGCATTTGGCCGTCCGCTCGTGGATCGTATGGTCGCGCGCCGGCGCTGGCGGCGGGCTGACGAGATGATGGCCCGCCACGGCACCGCCGCCGTATTCGTCGGCCGATTTTTTCCGGTGATCTCCTTCAACCTGATCAATTGGGCGGCGGGCTTGACCAGCATGAGGTTGTGGACCTTCACCTGGGCCACCGGACTCGGCATTCTTCCGGTGACGGTATTGATGGTTTTCCTGGGCGACCGCATGGAGACCATCCCCTGGTGGGGGTGGCTGCTGCTGTTAATGGCCGCGTTTGCATCGATCCCGCTGGGCCGCCGGCTCTACCGCCTATTGACGCGCTGAATCCGCTCTACTCGCCAGGCCCCGGCCGGTCCAATCCCATCGGGTATATTCAGTTATATTTGTGGGGTTAACCCGACCTTTACCGCCGTTCGGGCAAATGGGGTGAGCCGCTCCGACCGGGTCGTGGCCCGCCTGACGGCTGATAATGAGTGACCGGAGCCGTTCGAGTGGCAATGCCGCCGCCGGGGGAAGCGAGGGGCCGATGAGCGTTGATAATTCGGCGATTCAAGAGCAAGTCAAGGGCACCAGCATCAACGAGCAGACCCTTCTTGCCACCGATTATCTCAATCTTTTCAATGAGGTGCTGATGATCCTGGAAATGATCTCCGACGTCCCGGAGATCATCGAGCGGGCCAGGGAATGGCGGCCGAAGACCTATGCCCAGCATTTCCAGGACAGCAATCTGTCCGATGGCGATCTGATCGTCGCGGCCTACGAGCAGTCTCCAAGCAAGTACCGCGTGCCGTTCGACGAAACCGTCGCCGAGCTGAATAGCATGGTGGAGGACGGTATCCGGGATATCGAAAATGCCGTCGCCACCGGGGCGACAACCTTGGTGAAGGCCGTCTCGGAAAATGTGGTGGCGGGCCTGCGCCAAGCCATGGAGAAGGCCAACGGCATCATCCACGGCGCCGTGCCGACAATGGCCCAGGACGAAATCGACAAGTTGTTCGACGCCTGAAGCCGCTTCGCGGCCTGCCCTTCCATTTCAGCGACAACACGCCGCCTCCGCCACCTCGCTCGTCGCCTCCATCGTGCTCCTGGCCGAGGATCCGGCGCGCTGGCGCCGCCGCGCCCAGGCCTGATCCACCGCCGTCCGTAACTTTCCAGTAAGACTTTTTGACTATCCTTAATGCGGCGAAAACCCAGCCCCACCGCGCGTGTTCGGGCATGCGAGCCCAGGCCGCGCGGCGGCGGCCCCCTTTTGTCGCGGGAACACCAGCCGGCGCCATGACTTCGGACGACAGTAAATATTCGGACCTCGACTTCGAGCTGACCGTCGACGACGACGGCGACCCGATCATTTCGTTCGATCACTCGTTTTTCACCTCGGTCGAAGGCGTGTACTTTCGCCTGTCCGATCAGACCGAAGAGCCGGTGTTCGTGATGGATCTCGGCGAGAAAAACGAGGTGTCGCTGCCGTTTCCCGGCATCATGCGGGAGTTCGATATCGACGAGGAATCCGACGACGCGAAATTGCTCGAGTTGGTGGCCGAGGGGTTGCACTACGTGAAGATATTGCGGCCAGGCGACAAGATTCCCAAGGAGATTTTGACCGGCGAGGCGTCGTGGGAGGTGACCGACGAGCACCGGAAAGTCGCCTACCAGCGCATTACGCTGCAGATGGTGACATGGCTTTCGGGCGACGAGATCACCGTCACCAATCCCAGCGAGTTGGCCCAGGTGGCCGAGGACCCGAAGACCAAGGAAAAAGTCAAGGTCGCGTTCAACGAGGCGGCGGAGCAACTCGGTTTCGGTGGCGATGAAGCCGGCGTGGACCAGGTCATCGCCCTGATCGAAAAGCTGGCCGAGGAGTTCGCCTATATCGAGGCGTTGCGCGACCGCCACCAGTTCGTCTTGATGATGAATGAAAAAATACAGGGATTGCGCAGGCTCTACGCCCACGAAAAGAGCATTTTCGAGATCGTCGATTCGGTGGGGCGTCTGATGCTGGTGGCGGTAAAGGATTACCAGAACCTTTTCGATCAGGTGGACGCGCAGACCGGCGAAATCATGGCGGTGCTCAAAAACATCGACGCCCAAACCAAGTTCGTTCAGAAACTGCGCGACGACCTATACCGCCGCTTGGTGTCCTGGGACGAGATGTTCACGCTATGGAAGCCCGCCAAGGTCATCAGGTCCGAAAACAACGAGAAAATCCTGCGCCGCTCCTACCGTTTCCTGTCGCCCAGGTTCATGCAGGTCGATGACTGGGTGTTGATGAATCAGCTCCTGGAGAAGAAGGTGGAGCGCAAGACCGAGATGATCTGGTAGGCGGCCGCCACGCCAAAATCCCTGGTGTCCCTTTCCAAATGACAATTTCATCGGATATTTTTTGTGCCTGTCCAATAAAACAACCAATTTGCAAATATTGTGAAGAGATTGTTCAAAATAGGATAATAACAACATCCGAAAATTAACCAATATTGTTAACAAAACACAATATTGATTGACCTATCCGGCCAAATTAGTATGATATGCCCATCTTTATCGCCAATTTTTTATTGTTCGCATTAATATTATTGCCGGGGCGGAATTACATGACATCTCGAAATCGGACTGGTGCGGCGCCTGGCGGCAGCGCGGCGCATGAGGGCGCCGTCGCGCTGGCGGAATCGCTGATGCGGATTATGGGGCCGCGAGCCGCGTTCGAGACCTGCATGAGCAGCCAATGGTTCGATGTGGCCGAACAGATATACAAGCTCTCGCTCGACGAGAAGGATGCGGGGCAATGAACGACGGCCGGCCAACGGCTCGGGAAGTGACCGAGGGCGCGGCGTTTACCTCCGCGGCGGCGTCGCCCCCCGGCACCGGGGCTTTCCCGGCCGCCCAACCCGCGGCGCCACGCGCTTGGGCGGCGGAGCGGCGTCTGTGGGCGCGCTGGCGGGCGCAAATGGAGGTGTCCCAGCCGTGGCGCAGCACGCCGGACGGCTATCGGCGGTCCTACCAGAGACTGCTGCGGGCGCCCCTGGAACGTCTGTTGGCCGCCGGGTTGAAAATGTCGGGGTTGGATCGCCGCGGCCGCCACAACGCGCTCGACGTGCGGCTCAGCCGGATCGATCTTGCTATCGTCGGTCTGCCGGTCAATTTCGACGGTTACCGAATCCTGCACGTCACCGACCCGCACTTCGATATGGATGACCGCATCGGCTCGGCGATTTGCCGCGCCGTCGCCGGCCAGGAGGTGGATCTGTGTGTCCTGACCGGTGATTACCGCGCTGCGGACAGCGGACCCCATAGGCAGATTCTGGGCCCTATGGCGGCGCTTGTGGATACGATCGTCGCCAAGGACGGAATTTACGCGACGCTCGGCAATCACGACGGCCGCGATATGGTGGAAGACTTGGAACGCCTGGGTCTCGGCATGCTGATCAACGAGACGCTCGAAATCGACCGGGGCGGGCAAATCATGATTGTCACCGGCCTCGACGACGTGAACCATTACTACACGCCGCGGGCCGATATCGCGTTGCAGGAAGCAGCCGGCGATTTTGGCCCGGGCCGCGTCGGCCTGGCGCTCGTCCATTCAGCGGAAATGGCGGACGAGGCGGCCGCGCTCGGCTATTCGTTGTATCTTTGCGGCCACACCCACGGTGGTCAGATTTGCCTGCCGGGTGGCTCGCCGGTGCTGACCAACCTGACCCGGAATCGCGGGTTGGCTTCGGGTTTGTGGAGAAGCGGCGGGATGCTCGGCTATACCAGCCGCGGCGCCGGTGTCTCGGGCGTGGTCGCGCGATTTTTCAGCCGCGCCGAGGTCACGCTCTTTACCCTGCGCCGCGCCAATCAAAATTAAGCGGAATTGGGCGTTGGGCGGGCAACTGCCTGCCCCAACCTCGGCCTTCCGTCAGACCGCCACGGCTTCCCGGGAATCGATGCTGGTCGCCGGTTTGCCGAAAAGGTAACCCTGCGCGTAGCGTATTCCCGCGTCGCGGATGAGTTTGATCGAGGATTGATCCTCGACCATCGATGCGATCGCCGTAATATTCAGGCCCTCGCATAGCCCGGTGATGGATCTGAGAAATACCATTCCGTTACTCATGGCCAGGAGGTCACCGAGATATCGGCTGTCGATCTTGATCAGGTCCACTTCGATGCTGCGCAGGTAGTGCAGGATCGAGGCGCCCGCGCCGAAATCGTCCACGCAGATCTGGTGCCCGAGTCCCCGCAGCTCACCGATGATTTTCCGCGGCAGAATTTGGCCGGATACGATAGACGTCTCCTTAATGTCGAAAAACAGGCGCCCGGCGACGTCCGCGTTTTCTTTCGCCAGCGACAGTAGCGCTGTCGCAAATCCTTCGTGGCACAACGAGCTGTTCGACAAATTTACCGATAGCCGCGCCGGTTCGTGGGTGCTTCGCAAAGTCTTGATAGCCCGCCGGCAGCAGGCAAGATCGAGATCGCGAACCAGCCCCACGTCTTCGGCAAACTGGAAAAATTCGGACGGCGAGCGTGCCGTGCTGCCGTCGCCGAACCGGGCGAGAACTTCGAAATGGTGGGTCGCATTGGTGTCGAGATCGACGATCGGCTGGTACAGGAGGTCGAACGATTCTGAATCGACCGCGATGCGCGCCTCGGACATTGCCTGCGCGGTCTCTTCGACCATGGTGGCGAGACCTTCGGACAGTTTATTGATGCTGCCGACATTCGAGCTGTCGTCGCCAAGGCGGCCGATGGTGTACACCAATGCGTTCAGCGCCTCGGTCTCGCTCAGGCCTTCGGTGTCCAGATCGACCGAGGCGGTACGCACCTGCACCCCTTCCTGCTCGGGATCGGCGTCGCGCGACGATTCCTCGATTTTCGACTGGATGTTGCCGACATCGGTCGCCTGACCATGTAAAACGCCAAACCTCTCGTCGTCGAGACGTCCCGCCGTGTCGCCGTAAAGCGAACCGGCGCGCAGCGTTTCGCCAATATTGGCCAGAAGCTGTATCCGGCGTTCCTCGTCCAGACGCGCCCGCAGTTCGCTGAGACCGCCCAGCTGGAAAACGCTGTAGTGAAATTCCTCGTCGCTTTCGCTCACCGCCTTGAGCCGGCTGGAAGCAACTTCGGTGAAGGAATCCTTGTCGAACAGGCCACTGACCGATTCACGGCTGCCCGGTACGATGGATGCGGGAAACGGCGACGGCATGCCCATGCGGATCGCCAGAAAGTAGTGACCTTGAATGTCCGGCAGTTGGATCCCGCTCAGCGCGAGAGGCGGAGTTTCCCCGTCTTGCCCCCGCAGTCTGACCACGATCGGCTCGATGCGCGCGCCATCCTCCGCCATGCGCATGATCTCGCGCAATTTACTGTGCTGATCCTCGACGACCAGTTCGAATATATCGGTACCGATCAGCGCCTCCGGCGGATGGCCAATCAGCGCTATGGTTGCGCCGGCGGCAAAAATGATGTTCTGCGCGCGATCCAATTCGAGCAGGATATCGGCGTCGCAGAAGGCGAACGCCACAAAGCGGTCCCGGTCGGTACGCAGTTCGTCTTGCGTGGTTACCGCCATATGTGCGCCTCCGCTTGGCGATCGAACATGATCGGGCGTCGACGGAAGCAGCAAGATTTTGCCTAACCTGGACGGGCTAGGATGGTTAATAATCTCACCTGTCGGCGCCTCAACCAATCAGCGATAACAAATATTTGCAAACAAATCGTTTAGGTCGTGGCGCGCGAAAATCGGCGATTTTCGCTTATTTCCGGCAGGATGACGACGCGGGAAATGGGGCTCTCGGGCGGCGGCTCAGCGTCCCGATTTGCCGCCGGCACGAGGCTGGACCAGGACCAGCCGGAGATCGGTCGGCTCACTATCGGTCTGGCTGGAGCGATTGTCCGGGTCCGTGGCGAACTCCTCGCCCAGATAAGGCAGATCGGCAATGCGGGTCAGCGCCGAAACCACTTCGGAGAGCGGGATTTTTGCCAGGTCGGGGTTCGCGGCAATCTCGGCGCGGGCACGGTGAACCGCGGCCAAGCCCGCCTTGTGCGGGCCGCTGGCGTGCTCCAGCGCCGCCAACATCCGATAGCCGGCTTCGTTCAAATGGACATCATCCCTGGAATGTCCGTCGTCGGAGGGCTGTGACCCAGCGTCGATGTCCGCCGGCAGGCCGCGTGACGATTTCATGCCAAATCCCCAATTGCAGGTCGTCGCCATTACCCGTAGCAAAACCCGCGCCAACCGGTATGTTCGTTAACACACTGAAACAAAACAATTAATTTTTGTATTATCCGGGATGGCGGGAAAAATCTTCCGCATTCCCGGCAGAAATCAACCGAAAATGGGATTGTCCGGTGCCCACCGGTCGAGGGGAGCGGCCGGAACGGGATTGGGCGATGGCCGCCGGCCAAAAAAATGGGGTCGCGCCGAAGCGCGACCCCTTGGACGAAATCAGTTGGTCCGGTTCTAGAAGCCCATGCCGCCCATGCCACCCATGTCGGGTGCCGCCGGCATCGCGTCCTTTTTCTCCGGCACCTCGGCCACCATGGCCTCGGTGGTGACCAGGAGTCCGGCGATCGACGCGGCGTCCTGCAGCGCGGTACGCACGACCTTGGTCGGGTCCATGATGCCCATCTTGATCATGTCGCCGTACTCGCCCGACTGGGCGTCCAGGCCCCAGTTCCGATCCTTGTTTTCGAGGATCTTGCCGATCACGATCGAGCCGTCGGCACCGGCGTTCTCGGCGATTTGCCGGGCCGGCGTGCGGAGCGCGCGGCGGATGATGTCGATACCGACCCGCTGGTCGTCGTTCTCCGGCTCGATCTTGTCGAGCACCCTGATCGCGTTCAGGAGGGCAACGCCGCCACCCGGCAGGATGCCTTCCTCGACCGCCGCGCGCGTCGCGTGCATGGCGTCGTCGATACGGTCCTTGCGCTCTTTCACCTCGACCTCGGTGGCGCCGCCGGCGCGGATCACCGCGACCCCGCCCGCGAGCTTGGCAAGCCGCTCCTGCAGCTTTTCGCGGTCGTAGTCCGAACTGGTCTCCTCGATCTGCTGGCGGATCTGCCCGCAGCGGCCCTCGATGTCCTTTTTCTTGCCGGCGCCGTCGACGATCGTGGTCTCTTCCTTGGTGATAAGGATGCGCTTGGCCGTGCCCAGCATGTCGAGGCTTACGTTCTCGAGCTTGATGCCCAGATCCTCGGAAACCACCTGGCCGCCGCAGAGGATCGAGATGTCCTCGAGCATCGCCTTGCGCCGGTCGCCAAATCCCGGCGCCTTGACCGCCGCGACCTTGAGGCCGCCGCGCAACTTGTTGACCACCAAGGTGGCCAGCGCCTCGCCTTCGACGTCCTCGGCGATGATCAGGAGCGGGCGTCCCGACTGGACCACCGACTCGAGCACCGGCAGCATTGCCTGCAGGCCGGTGAGCTTGGATTCGTGCAACAGGATGTAGGGGTTTTCCAGTTCGCACACCATCTTCTCGGCGTTGGTCACGAAGTAAGGCGAAAGGTAGCCGCGATCGAACAGCATGCCCTCGACCACTTCGAGTTCGGTCTCCAGCCCCTTGGCTTCCTCGACCGTGATCACGCCCTCGTTGCCGACGGTTTCCATCGCCCGGGCAATCATGTCTCCGATATCGCGGTCGCCGTTGGCCGAAACCGTGCCGACCTGAGCGACTTCTTCGTTCGAGATCACTTTGCGCGAGCGCTTGTGAAGGTCCTTGATGACCGCCTCGACGGCGAGGTCGATGCCGCGCTTGAGGTCCATCGGGTTGAGGCCCGCGGCCACCGCCTTGCTGCCCTCGCGGACGATCGACTGGGCCAGGACGGTCGCCGTGGTGGTGCCGTCGCCGGCGAGGTCGGAGGTCTTCGAGGCCACTTCGCGCAGCATCTGCGCGCCCATGTTCTCGAATTTGTCGGAGAGCTCGATCTCCTTGGCGACCGTGACACCATCCTTGGAGATGCGCGGCGCGCCAAACGCCTTGTCGAGAATCACGTTGCGGCCCTTGGGCCCGAGCGTCACCCTGACCGCGTCGGCCAGGACATCGACCCCCGCCAGCATGCGCTGCCGGGCATCGGCGCCGAATCGAACTTCTTTTGCTGCCATGTCTTCTTACTCCTTGCGGCGCGGCCTCTAGGCCGCTTTCTTTCTGGACTTGGACACGGTGCCTTCAATGACACCCATGACGTCCGATTCCTTCATGATGGCGTAGTCCTCGCCGTCGATCTTGACCTCGGTCCCGGACCACTTGCCGAAGAGCACGCGGTCGCCCTTCTTGAGGTCCAGCGGATGTATCTTGCCGCTCTCGTCGCGGGCACCGTTGCCGACGGCGACGACCTCGCCCTCCATCGGCTTCTCTTTCGCCGTATCGGGGATGATAATGCCGCCCGACGAGCGATCATCCTGCTCAAGCGGTCTGATCAGCACGCGATCGTGCAATGGCCTAAAATTCATGACTCCTCCTGTCTCAAAGAACTACCGGATCACCGCCAAGCCCTGCCCGGCGGCACGTTTTCCCACCAACAGCCGACCGGCTGTTAGCACTCCCATTTAATGAGTGCCAGACATATAAGCGGAGCCGATTTCGCCGTCAAGCGCTATGAGGCATAAATTTTCGCGGTTTTCGGCGGATTGGCAGCAATCTCGACGATCGGCTGCTAATGCATTGAAATAACAATGTTTTACTTGCCATTTACCGGTCTGGCGGCAGAATATCGAGATAGGGAACTCTCAGTTTTTCGGGAGAACGCGGACATGACCGGCCTTCGCCTCCAGCTTAAGGACTATCGCCTGACCACGGCCGAGATCATCTACCGGCTACCGGATTTTCCGGACGTGCTGCAGACCTATATCTGGCAGGATCTGGATCTGGCGCCGCGTTATCCGGTGCTCAGGCGTTTTCTCGATTTTTGGGCGGAGAACCTGGATGGCCCGCTTTTCAAGGTGCGCGTGGCCGGCGCCGAGCTCGTCAAGCCGGCCGAAATCCGCCACGTCGGACGCGAATTTTTGCTGCACTGACCGGCGGCCCGGGATGCGCCGCTTGCGCCCAAATTCGCGATGAATATATTTGGATCGGCGGCGAAGATCGTATACCGTCTCCGCCCGTTTACGACTGCTCGTCGGGGAAAACAATATGCCGGTCAACGTCGCCGTCGTCGGCGCCGGCCCAGCTGGGTTCTATACGGCCGACGCGCTCATCAAGCGCGACGTCGACTGTCAAATCGACATCATCGATCGGTTGCCCACGCCATTCGGCCTGATTCGCGGCGGCGTGGCGCCCGATCACCAGAGCACGAAAAGGGTCGCCAAATCCTATAGCCGCACGGCGCAGGATGAAAAGGTGCGCTACTTCGGCAATGTCGAGATCGGCGGAGCGGTAAGCCTCGACGAGTTGCGCGCGCTCTATGACGCGGTTGTGTTGTCGACGGGAGCCGCGCGCGATCGGCCGCTCGGCATTCCGGGAGAGGATAAGCGGGGAGTCATCGGTTCGGCCGCCTTCGTCGGCTGGTACAACGGCCACCCCGATTTCCGCGACCTCGACCCGCCGCTCGACTGCAAGGGCGTGGCGGTCATCGGCAACGGCAACGTGGCCATCGATATTGCCCGCGTGCTGGTCAAGAATCCGGCCGAGATGGCAAGCTCGGACCTGCCGGAATATGCGGCCAGGGCGATCCAGGCTTCGCCGATCGCGGACGTCACCATGTTTGGCCGGCGGGGGCCCGTCGAAGCCAAGTTCACCAACGTCGAATTGCGCGAGATGGGCAAGCTGGAGGACGCCGCGCCGGTGGTCGATCCGGCCCAGCTGCCGGCCGAGGTGGTTGGCGACTGGTCCGACCGCGACCGGCGGCTCAGGGAGCGCAACCTGGCGACACTGCGCGAGTTCACCGAAACTGCTTCGGGCGGGCGGAAGAAACGCGTCCATTTCGCCTTCTATGCCGCGCCGGTGGAGATTCTGGGCGGCGAGCGGGTCGAGGCTCTGCGCCTGGAGCGTACCGAGGTCGTCGACGGCCGAGCCCGAGGCACCGGCGACTTCTTCGAAATCACCTGCGGCTTGGTGCTTCCCGCCATCGGCTATCGCTCGGAGCCGGTCGCCGGCGCCCCCTTCGACGAGCGGGCCGGCCTTATTCCCAACCAGGACGGGAGGGTTGCCGCCGGCCTCTACGCCGCCGGCTGGGTCAAGCGCGGACCGACCGGGGTCATCGGCACCAACAAACCGGATGGAGAGAGCGCCGCCGACCGCATCCTCGAAGACTTCCAGGCCGGCGAGAAGCCGGGCAGGGAGGCGTTCGAGAAGCTGCTGGCGCATAAAGGCGTGCGCTGGGTGTCTTTCTCCGATTGGCGGGCTATCGACGCGGCCGAGATCGCCGCCGCCCCCGAGGGCGCTCCGAGGCGCAAATTCGTCACCGTCCCCGACATGTTGTCGGTCCTCGACGGCCGCCCTGGCCGTACCGGCATCGAGTAGCTCCCCGCGCGAGCCCGAGAAGCGGCCGAAGGCTTTTCCGATTAGTTCGAATCGCTCCGCGTATCCTCTTGCTGTCGCGTGACTCTGTCCTTGACCCCTCACCCTCCCGCTACGCGGGTCCTGTGCAACCGGGAACATGGGTAACAGTTCTGACCGGATACATGGGTAACAGTTTTCACGGTTTGTTCATGGTTGCGGTTGGGGCGGCTGGGCCGGTGGGCTTTTGCAGGCGCTCGGCGCGATGGCCGACGATGCCGAGATGGACCGGACCGTAGCGCACCGCCCAGCCGCCGTCGCCGCTCTCGTGCAGGCCGACGGGCTCGCCGGCCAGCGCCTGGTTGATGTAGATCGTGTGTCCCCGCCACTTGATCTCGCCACCGCGGCGCACCTGGCGCACCTCATGGTTGTCGCCAAGGGGGGGCGCAACACGCCGTCCCAGGCGCGTGGCGAGGGCGCGTAGAGGTCGGCCGGCGGGGTGTTGTCCAGAGCCTGGTGCGGCCGCTCCTCGTTGTAGATCCGCTGGAAGCTGCGGAACCGGTCGCGCTGCCGGCACAGGCTGCGCGCCGGCGGGCTCGCGGTGTCCTGGAGCAGGGTCAGATGGAGACGTTCGAGCCGGCCGTTCTGCTGCGGCTTGCCGGGATCGATGCGCTCGGGCACCACTCCGGCCTTGAGCACCAGCACCGCCAGGCGCGACAGCCCACCGGCGCCGGTCGAGGCGAACGGCGGGCCGTTGTCCGAGCGCAGGGCCAGCGGCGGGCCGTATTCGCGGAAGGCGGCCTCGAGGATCGGCCAGACGTGCCCGCAATCGCCGCGCGCCACCGCCTGGCAGCGCAGCAGATAGCGGCTGTGCGCGTCGCTCAGCGTCAGCGGCTCGCAACGCCGGCCGTCGCCGGTCCGGAACCAACCCTTGAAGTCGATGCACCAAACGTCGTTGGCCAGCGCGCAGGCCGCGAACGGACGCGTGCGCGGCGGACCGCGCCGCCGGCGCTTGCGCCCGACCGTCAGGCCCTCGCGGTCGAACAGCGCCCCGATGGTGCTCGCCGCCGGCCAAGCCGTCTCCGGCGTCCGCCGCTCAAGCCACGCCCGAACCTTCACCGGACCCCAGCTCGGATGCGCCCGCCGCACCTCGAGACAGCGCTCGGCAACCGCCGCCGGCACCGCCCGCGGATGACCGTGCGGCGCCCGCGAGCGGTCATCGAGACCCGCAACCCCAGGCTCCCGATAACGCCCAAGCCACTTGTAGCCGGTCTTGCGGCTCACCGCGAACCGCGGGCACAGCGCCGCCAGCGCTTCTTCTTCCGCTTCCGCCGCAAGCACAAAACGCATTCGTTCATCCACAGCACAGGTCTCCATCCATCCCATCGGCAAGGCCCTCCTTGCCGCATAGTGAACCTGTTACCCATGTTCCCGGTTGCACAGGGAATATGCGTAAAACTAAATGGAGTATGCCTTAGTTGTAGTTGACGGTGACCGGGAAGGTGCCGGTATAGGTTCCCGATGCCTGACTGCCCCCGACATTTAGGGTGGCGCCGACGTTGAAAGTGTCGGTACCACCGGCCAGTTGCGAGGGGTTGTCGTTGACGAAGGTGTCGAGCACCATGTCGGTTCCGGGGCCGATCAGGGTCGTGCTCACCGGCACGCTAATGGAGTATGTCTGCCCACTCTGGCCACTGACGTCGAACTGGGCGGCGCTGATGACGCCGCCCAATAGGTCGACATTGACGGAGCTTCGTGTTCCGGTGGTGGAAATCGTGACCGTGCCGGCGGAGACGGTCGGAACCATGGTGCCGAAATCCAGTGTGGTGACACTCGAAATCGAGATCATCGTGCCTATTGTGGCCGTCACATTGATGGTGGCCTGCACGGCGTCACAGATCATGGTCAGCGTACCGGCATAGCTGCCGGCCGCGAGCCCGGCCGGGAGCTGAAG
>CBDVDY010000049.1:0-14625 GCA_965372875.1 uncultured Alphaproteobacteria bacterium
GGAGGAGCAACGCCCGCCGCCGCCGGTGGCCGCACCGCGCGCGCCGCCGCCCGCCCCGCCCGTGGTCCGGGCCGCGCCGCCGCCGCCGCTGGTCCAGGCCGCGCCCCCCGCCACCTCCGGAACCGGCGCCGCGCCGCGCGATCCCGCGACCGGACAATTCCTGCCCTCGATCTCTCCCTCGGCCGGGCACACGGTGGCGCCAACGGACGCGCCCGGGGACGCGCCCGCGCTTACACCCGTTCCGGAAGCAAACGGGCGCGGCCGGCTCGGCGCCTCGACCATCGTGGTCGACAGCCTGCCCGATCTCAATCCGGATTCGGTCGGTATCCTCGACGAGGCGAGTGGCGGGCTCGGCGCCCAGCTATGGCAAGGGGTCGATCGCGCCACCCTCGACCAGATGCTGCCGCGACTTCCGGCCGCGGTCCGGTCGCTCGTGCTCCGGGATCTGATGCGCCGATTGTTGCTGAGCAACGCCACGGCGCCCGGCGGCAACATCAGTAGCGGCAGCCTGCTCGCGTTGCGGCTGGAACGATTGCTGGCGATGGGCGATTTCGAAGGCATGCGCGATTTGCTCAAGGCCGGCCCCAAGCGGATTACCGACCCGATTACCGAGCGCGCGGCGGTGGAATTGCTGTTGCTGGCCGGCGACATGCGCCGCGCCTGCGAATTCGTTTCGCTGCAAATCAGGGAGCGCGAGAACAAGGTACTCGCCAAAGCCCTGATTTTTTGCCAGGCGCACGCCGGCGAACACGACCGGGCGGCGCTCGGCCTCGGGCTGATGCGCGAGGAGCAGGCCGAGGAGGATCCGGCCTTCGTCACGTTGGTCGACGCCATGGGCGGCGATGAAGAGGCCCGCGTCGAAAGCTTGCCGAACCCGTCGCCGCTGATCCTGGCGATGATGTCCGCCGCCAAGCAGGAATTGCCCATGGATGTCGGCGGCACCTCGGCGCCGCCGCTGCTGCGGGCCATCGCCGCGAGCGACAACGCGCCGCAAACCGTCCGCCTGGAGATGGCGGAGCGCGCCGCCGCGCTCGGGGTGGTTCCGGTCGAAATGGTCCTGGAGATTTACGCCGGCATGACGTTCTCGCCCGAGGATTTCGAACGCTCGACAAGTATCGGCCCGGCCGACTATGGGCCCGAGGCGCGCGCGCTTTTGTATCAGGCGTTGCGCCGGCAAATGGACCCGGTCGAACGCGGCCGCCTGTTGCAACGAAGCTGGCACCTGGCCGGCCGGTTCGGACTCTATCCGCTGACCGCCCGCATGACGGCGCCCGTCCAGCAGGGCATCCCACCGTCGCCCGACCTCGCTTGGTTCGCGCCCGACGCCGCGCGCGCCCTGTTCGCCGCCGGCCGGCGCGACCAGGCGATAGCCTGGATCGAAACCATGCGCGGCCGCGCCGGCGCCGGCTCGGTGATCGTCGCCGCGCTTTGGCCGCTGGCGCAGCTTGCCGGCGACGTCGTGGTCTGGGACCCGCGGGCGCTGGAAAGCTGGGCGTTCACCCAGCGCCGGATGCACGGGCCGGACGCCGAGATTCGAATCGCCCTGCTATACGCGCTGTTCTCCGGGCTCGGCGCGAACGCCGGCAACGAACAGCAATGGGATTTGTTGTTGCCGCCGCCGGTGATCGCGGCGGTCGACGCGGTCCCCGACGCGTGGCGCGAGACGAGCGACGCGGCGCTGGCGGGGCGGCGCGGCGAGACGATCGCGCGCATCCTGATCGGCGTCGGCACGCGCGAACTTGCCGATGTGCGGCCCGCCGGCTGGCGCGTAATCGTCGCCTCGCTCAGGGCTGTCGGGCTCGAGGCCGAGGCCAGGTCGCTGGCGCTCGAGGCGGCGGTCGCCGCCGGCCTGTGAGGACGGGCACGGGGGTGGCGGAGAACGAGCAGGGGAGAGCCGCCACGCAAGCGGCGCCCTCGCGCCATATCGACGCGTTCCTGGAAATGTTGCTGGCCGAACGCGGCGCCGCGCGCAATACCCGCGATGCCTATCGCCGCGATCTGAAGGAATTCGCCGCCTTTCTCGCCGCGCGCCGCGAAACACTCGAAAACGCGGACACGCGGGCGCTGCGCGACTATCTGGCCGGCCTGGCGCGGGCCGGGCGGGCGGCTTCGACCAGCGCGCGGAAGCTCTCGGTGCTGCGCCGGTTTTACCTTTTCCTGTTCGCCGAGGGCGTGCGCGGCGACGACCCGGCGGAGTCGGTCGACAGCCCGCGCCGCGGCCGCGCGTTGCCCAAGATCGCCAGCGAAGTGGAAGTCGACGCCTTGATCGAGGCGGCGCGGCGCCAGACCGGGGCCAAGGGCGCGCGGCTCCTGGCGCTGGTCGAAACGCTCTACGCCACCGGCATGCGGGTCTCCGAACTGGTGAGCCTGCCCTACGAATCGATCCGCCGCGACCCGCGCTACATCCTGGTGCGCGGCAAGGGATCGAAGGAGCGGATCGTGCCGCTGAACGCTCCCGCGCGCGCCGCCATCGCCGATTATTGCGCGGTGCGCGAAGGTTTTATCCGTGGCGCCGGCGGCTCCGCCTACCTGTTTCCCTCGCGCGGCAAGAGCGGCCATCTGACGCGGCGGCGCTTCGGCCAGCTCATGAAGGAGCTTGCCGCGCTTGCCGGAATCGAACCGTCGCGCGTTTCGCCGCACGTGCTGCGGCACGCCTTCGCCAGCCACCTGTTAAACCGGGGCGCCGATCTGCGCAGCCTGCAGCAGATGCTGGGCCACGCCGACATCTCGTCCACGCAGATTTACACCCACGTCCTCGACGAGCGGCTCAAGGCGCTGGTCCAGGAGCACCACCCGCTGGCGCGGCGGTGATGACCGGCATGGCCATCGAGGCCAACGCCGATTCGTCGTCGTCCCGCCCCGGCGCCGCTACTCCGCCGCGACCTGCGGCAGGGCGGCCAGCGAGGCGTCGAGCTCGGCCTGGTCGTAGGTCACGTCCTCGAGCTTGCCCGAGAAATAGTCGGTGTAGGCGGCCATGTCGAAATGACCGTGGCCCGATAGATTGAACAGAATGGTCTCGGACTTGCCTTCTTCCTTGCACCTGAGCGCTTCGTCGAGCGCGGCGCGCACGGCGTGGGTCGCTTCCGGCGCCGGCACGATGCCCTCGGCCCGGGCGAACTCGACCCCGGCCTCGAAGCACGGGCGCTGGTCGTAGGCCTTGGCCTCGATCAGGCCGAGATCGAGGATGTGGCTCACGCTCGAAGCCATGCCGTGATAGCGCAGGCCGCCGGCGTGGATGCCCGGCGGCATGAAGGCCGAGCCCAGCGTGCGCATCTTGATGAGCGGCGTCAATTGCGTGGCGTCGCCGAAATCGTAGGCGTAGGTGCCGCGCGTCAGCGTCGGGCAGGCGGTCGGCTCGACCGCCATGATCCGGGTATCCAGCTTGTCGCGCAGCTTCTTGCCGACGAACGGGAAGGCGATGCCGGCGAAGTTGCTGCCGCCGCCGGCGCAAGCGATGACAATGTCGGGATAGTCGCCGGCCATCTCGAGCTGCTTCATCGCCTCCTGGCCGATCACCGTCTGGTGCAACAGGACGTGGTTGAGGACGCTGCCGAGGGAATACTTGGTGTCGTCGCGCTGGGCCGCCATTTCCACCGCCTCGCTGATGGCGATGCCCAGACTGCCGGGGCTGTCGGGGTCGCGGGCCAGGACGGCGCGCCCCGATTCGGTTTCGTCCGAGGGGCTGGCCACGCAGCGCGCGCCGTAGGTCTCCATCAGCGCCCTGCGGTAGGGCTTCTGATTGAACGAGACCTTGACCATGTAGACCTGGACGTCGATGCCGAACAGCGATCCCGCGAAGGCCAGGGCCGAGCCCCACTGGCCGGCCCCGGTCTCGGTGGTGATGCGGGTGATGCCGGAATCCTTGTTGTAGAACGCCTGGGCCACGGCGGTGTTGGGCTTGTGGCTGCCGGCCGGGCTCACGCCCTCGTACTTGTAGTAAATCTTGGCCGGGGTATCGAGCGCCCGCTCGAGCCGCCGCGCGCGGTACAGCGGCGAGGGCCGCCACTGCTTGTAGATCTCCCGCACCGGCTCCGGAATCTCGATCTCGCGGTCGGTCGAAACCTCCTGCATGATCAGCGACATCGGAAACAGCGGCGCCAAATCGTCGGGCCCCACCGGCTGCCCGGTGCCCGGATGCAGGATCGGCGGCGGCGGCTCCGGCAGATCGGCCACCAAGTTGTACCAGGTCTTCGGTATGTCCTCCTCGCCCAGGAGGTATTTGATCGTGTCCGACATGTCCCTCTCCACCCTGAATACGCGGTTCGGCATTCTCGCCGGATACCCGTGCTCACCAGGTATCTTCCCGCCGCGGAGGGTATTTTAGGCTCAAACCATTCGCTGCGCCAGCACGACGACCGGCCGGCGCGCCCGCGTTAATCGCACATTAATCCGCCGCGCCTTAGGTTCGTTCCGGCTTGCGCCTCAGGGAGCCGGTTGCGGCATGTCCAGGTTCGTCGAGATATCCAGCCAATATTTGGCCGGCATCGCCAACGAGAACGACCTTGACCGGGGTCTCTACCTTTCCCCGAACCTAATCATGCGCCGTGGGTTTTGGCAGCGTTTGCATATGATCAACCGGATGATGACGCGGCAGGTCCGGCGTTGGGGTCATTGCCTCGATTTCGGCGGCGGCTCGGGCCTGATGTTGCCCACCCTGTCGCAACGTTTCCAGCGCGTGACTTTCGTCGATCTGGATGCCGAGGCCGCCCGGCGGATCGTCGCCGACCATGAACTCGGCAACGTGGAGATCATCGAAGGCGACATGGCGCGGCTCGACTTCCCGGAACGGCCGTTCGACGCCGTGGTCGCCGCCGACGTGCTCGAACATTTCCGCGATCTTGCCGCGCCGACGGCGGCAATCGGAAACTGGATCGCGGCGGACGGCCGGCTGTTCACCTCGCTGCCCACCGAGAACTGGGTTTACGTCGCCCTGCGCAAGGTGTTCGGCAAGGAAAAGCCTTGGGACCACTACCACACCGCATACGAGGTCGAGGCCCATCTTGGCGCCGGCGGTTTCGAGCGGCTGGCCTCGAACGCGGCGCCTCTCTACGTGCGCCTGGCGCCGCTTTATCTGATCTCGGCCTGGCGCCGCTCGATCTGATCTCGGCCTGGCGGCGCCCTGATTCCGGTCCGCGCGCCGGTGCGGGGAGGCTGCCGGGTCAGTCGGATTCGAGTGCATCGATCTTGGCCGCCATGATGAAATCGTTCTCGTGCAACCCCTTGATCTTGTGGGTGTAGAGCGTGACGCGGGCATAGCCCCAGCCGAATTCGATATCCGGATGGTGGCCTTCGGCCTCGGCCAGCCCGCCCACCCGGTTGACGAAAACGAGGCTCTCAACGAAGTCCTTGAATTCAAAGGCACGCTCGATCCGGCTGGCGTCGTCGCGCAGCGACCAGCCGGGAACGTCGGGCAGATAGTTTTGCGCCTCCTCGCGGGCGAGCGGCGGGATGCCGCCCCGGCAGGGGACGCAGACCTTGTCGATGAGGGGGCTGGACATCTTGGTCGCCTCCGTGATCGTTGCCGGTCGGGTTTGTCCCGCTGAGCTAGGTCGCGCCGCGCCGGATAGCCACGCTGGCCGGTTTTGGCGATCCTTTGCCGCCTGTGCGACAATCGCGCGGCAAGGCGCAAGCGGAGGGCCACGTGCGAGCGGTACTGTGCAGGGAGTGGGGCGGGCCCGACGATCTGGCGGTCGAGGAGATCGAGCCGCCGCGCCCCGGCCCGGGCGAGGTGCGAATCGCCGTCCACGCCGCCGGGGCGAATTTCGCCGACACGCTCTACATCGCCGGCAAATATCAGGTCCGTCCGCCGCGCCCGTTCGTGCCGGGCGGCGAGGCCGCGGGCGAGGTGATCGAAGCCGGCGCCGGCGTCACGCGGTTCAGCCCCGGCGAGCGGGTGGTGGCGACCAGCCCCTGGGGCGCCTACGCCGAGGAGATGGCGGTCCCCGAGAGCACCGTGTTCCCGCTGCCCGACGGCGTCGATTACGTGAACGCGGCGGCCGTTCCGGTGGTTTACGGCACCGACATGCACGCGCTGGCCGACCGCGCCCGGCTGGCCAAGGGCGAGACGCTCCTGGTGCACGGGGCCGCCGGCGGCATCGGCCTGGCCGCGGTCGAGTTGGGCGTGCGCATGGGCGCGGAGGTTATCGGCACCGTGGGCGCCGACGACAAGATGGACGTGGTGCGCGAATACGGCGCCGCGCGGGTTATCAATTACCGGACCGAGAGTATTCGCGAGCGGGTCAAGGAGCTGACCGGCGGGCGCGGCGCCGACGTCATCCTCGACCCGGTGGGCGGCGACGCCTTCGACCAGTCGATGCGCTGCATCGCCTGGGGCGGGCGGCTCCTGGTCGTTGGATTCGCCAGCGGCCGGATACCCGAATTGAAGGTCAACCGCGCGCTTCTCAAGGGCTGCGCGGTAATCGGCGTCAACTGGCCGGAATCGGTGCGCCGCGACCCGGACGGATTCCGCCGCCACATGGAGAAACTCCTGGGCTGGTGCGCGGCGGGCGAGCTCAGGCCGCGCATCGACCGTACGCTGCCGCTGGAAGCGGCGCCCGAGGCGCTCAAGGCGCTCCTGGCCCGCTCGGTATCCGGCAAGATCGTCATAAAAACCCGCTGAGTCGGCCGAATGTGGACGAATTCGGCCGGATTCCAGCACATCTGGACCCACCGGTCCGGACACCTTATATGGATGGAAGACGGCGCATGCCCGGTATGCACGCCAATTTGCGGGCTTTTGCAACGCCGGGGCGATGGGGTAGAGTACGCCCAGAAAAGCCGGCCCGAGCCGGCATCCGGCCCACGCGGGTGATCGCGTGGCCGAAGAGGCGCAACGGAGGAACAGCCATGCCGCATACAGCGGAAAAATTCGCGACCATCGACCCGGTGTGGTCGGGAATCCGCGAGGAGGCGCTCAAGATGGCGGCGTCCGAGCCGGCGCTGGCGAGCTTTCTGCACGCCACCGTGCTCAATCACGAACACTTCGAAGGCGCGCTCTCGTATCACCTCGCGCAAAAGCTCGGCAACACGGCGGTGCCGGCGATGCTGGTGCGCCAGGTGTTCGACGAGGCGCTCGCGGCGGACCCCGACGTCGGCGCCGCGGTGCGCGCCGACATCGTCGCCGTGTTCGACCGCGACCCGGCGTGCTGCTGCTATATCGAGCCGCTGCTCTACTTCAAGGGTTTCCACGCGCTGGAATCATACCGCTTCGCGCACTGGCTGTGGAACCAGGACCGCAAGCCGATGGCGCTCTACCTGCAAAACCGCGTCTCCGAGCTGTTCGGCGTCGACGCGCACCCGGCCGCGCGCATCGGCCGCGGCATCATGATCGATCACGCGACCAGCGTGGTGATCGGCGAGACGGCGGTGATCGAGGACGATGTCTCGCTGCTGCACGAGGTGACCCTGGGCGGCACCGGCAAGGAAGCCGGCGACCGCCATCCCAAGATCCGCAAGGGCGTGATGATCGGCGCCGGCGCCAAAATACTCGGCAATATCGAGGTCGGCGAATGCGCGCGCGTGGGCGCGGGCTCGGTGGTGCTCGAAGACGTGCCGGCGCAGTGCACGGTGGCCGGCGTTCCGGCCAAGATTGTCGGTTGCGCGGGATCCGACCGCCCGGCCAGCGAGATGAAACAGAACTTCCTCGACGAGCCGGAATATTCGATTTAGCGGCATTCGGCCCCGTCGCGCCGTGGTGCCGCGCCGTAATGTCGCGGCGATTCGGGGCGGGCCAGAAACCAACAAACGAGATCAGGGAGAAACTAGATGGCCATCTTTCCGACGCTGGGCGACGACGCGACCGTGCCCGATATCCTCAAAATGAGCCCCGAGGCCGGGGCCGCGCTCACGGAGGCGTCCGAGGCCATCATGCGCGGGCCGTCGGCGCTGACGCCCGGCGAGCGCGAGCTGATCGCCGCCTACGTCTCCGGCATCAACGATTGCCAGTACTGCCACGGCGTGCACTCCGAGACCGCCAAGGCGTTCGGCATTCCCGGCGACGCCGTCGATAGCATGTTCGACGATCTCGACAACGCCGGTTTCGATGCCAAGATGCTGCCGATCCTGCGTCTGGCGGGGAAGCTCACGGACGCGCCGTCGAGCGTGACCGAGGCCGACTCGCAGGCGGTGTTCGACGCCGGCTGGGACGAACAGGCCTTGCACGACGCCATCATGGTCGTGTGCTGCTTCAACTTCTATAACCGCATGCTCGAAGGCCACGACGTGCACGGCCACGCCGACTTGTTCAAGGAGCGCGGCCCGATGCTGAAGGAGCACGGCTACCTGCCGCTGATCAGGCTGTTGCGGCCGGCCAAGGAGTCGGCGGCCTAGAAATCCGGCGTTCAGGCGCCGCTAAATCCACGGGCCCTTTCCCGAACGCGGGGGAGGGCCCGTTTCGTTGTGGGCCGTCCACGGGAAGGATAGAACGTCATGAAATACGTCGTACTGGGCACCATCAATCCGAAATGGGCCGAGGATTGGGACCGCCGCGTCGCCGCCGTCCATGCCAAGCTCGACCAGTTGGGGATTTCGGCCGAGAGCATGTACTACACCCAGGGCGAGGTCGATTTCGTCGAAATTCTCGACGCGCCGACGGCCGAGGCGATGCTGGCGCTCTCGCTCTGGTACATGGCCGAAGGCTACGGCCAGCTCCGCTCCATGCCGGCCTTCGACATGGACATTGTCAAGGCGGCGCTCGAGGAGGCGAAAAGGGGTTAGATACCGACCCTACGTCACCGCGGCGCGTCTCGCCATGCCCGCCAAGCACACCAGCCCCAGGGCAAAGAGCGCCAGCGTCGCCGGCTCCGGAACCTGCGTTACGTTCAGCGTGATCTGGCCATAGAAATCCGCCCCGCTGGGGCTGGGGCCGAAATCGTGGCGCTGGTTGTGGGGCCAGACGAGATCCGGATGATTCGCGGTGTCCGTCGAGAAGAAATACTCCGTAAGCGTGACTTGCAGGCCTTCCGCTACAAAGCTCAGCGCGTTGGCGTTCGGCACGAAACCCTGGGATTCGAGGAGCCCGAGCCCGTCCGGATGTCCCGCCACGACGAACGAGAGGGGTCCGCCGCCGACCGGCGCCGCGGTCGAAATGCCCGGACCGGTCGTGTTCCCGCCGAAATACAGGCTTAGGGTGAAGTGGTCGGTGTGATTGCCGGCCGCATCCCCATAGACGCCGAAACTGTGCACGCCGGGCGTCAGCAAGATATCGATCGAGGCGTTCGCACCGTTCTCGTCATTGAGGAAGACTGGGTTGTTGATATCCGTGCTCGAGGAAAAATAGAGGTTCCACCGATCGGCCAGGTCGGGGGGGTTGCCGACCGTGTTCCAGATCAGGCCGTTATAGGCTTGGCCGTCCGGGTTCGACGAAAAGATGGCCGCGTCAGAGAGGACCAGGGCGTTTGCCGCGGACGCTACGAGGACGAGACCGCCCACGACGCAGCCGAACATCCAATTTCGAGCGCGAAAGCCCAACATTTTCAAATCCCTATTTCCATTGCACTAAATATCACTAGCAAGAAAATCCGAATACAACAGTATTACAGAGTTAATGAATAGTAAACGGAAGAGTATACTTAATAAATATAATTAATTTTATTGCATAGTTTGTTAACTATATCTATTTTTTGTTTCAGAACTATTGGTGGCGCGTCCATCGTTCAGAGACAGCCGAAAGTCCGTCACGAAGGATGAAGACCCCAAAGAAGGACAAGGACGGTGGCACGGGAAGGGGACAGCGAGGCGAAGGGCGAGGACGCTTCTCGTTCGGACCGAACTTCGCAACTACCTCACGTCACCGCCGCGCGTTTGTGGAAGGCGGGGTCGTCCCAGGCGCCGGTCTCGAGGATGTCCCTGAGCGCCGCGACCGCGCCCCAGATGTCGATGTAGCGCAGGTAGAGCGGCGCGAAGCCGAAGCGCATCAGATCGGGCGCGCGGAAATCGCCGATCACGCCGCGCGCTATGAGCGCCCGCATCACCGGATAGCCGTTTTCGTGCCGCAGCGACACGTGGCTGCCGCGCCTGGCCGGCTCAAGTGCTACCGCCTCGATCCCCAGCCCGGCGCATTCCTGCTCCACCAGCTCGATGAACAGGCCGGTCAGCGCCAGCGACTTTTCCCGGATCGTCCTTATATCGGCCTCGAGCATGAGATCGAGCGCCGCGTCGAGCGCGATCATGCTGAGCACCGGCGGCGTGCCGCAGAGATTGCGGCCGATGCCCTGGGCAGGGCGGTAATCGCCTTCGAAGGCAAAGGGTGCCTCGTGCCCCATCCAGCCCGATAACGGCGGCCTGATCGATTCCTGAAGGCGTTTGGCGACGTAGAGGTAGCCCGGCGCGCCGGGCCCGCCATTCAAATACTTGTAACCGCAGCCGACCGCCAGATCGGCGTCCGCGCCGCTCAAATCCACCGGCAGCGCGCCGGCGCTGTGCGACAGGTCCCAAAGCACGAGCGCGCCGGCCTCGTGCGCCGCGCCGGTGATCGCCTCCATGTCGTGCACCCGGCCGGTCTGGTAGTGGACGTGGGTCAGCAGCACCACCGCCGTGTCGTCGTCGATGGCGCCGGCCAAATCCTCGCCGTCCACCCGCCGCAGTGCATGCCCCCCGGACAAGAGTGCCAGCAAACCCTGGGCGATGTAGACGTCGGTCGGGAAGTTGTCGGCCTCGGTGACGATGATGCGCCGGTCCGGACGGGCCGAGAGGGCGGCGGCCAGAAGCTTGAACAGATTGACCGAGGTGGAATCCGCGACCACCACCTCGCCGGGCGCGGCGCCGATCAGCCGCGCGATCTTGTCTCCCGCGCGCCGGGGCAGGTCGATCCAGCCGTGCCGGTTCCAACTGGTGATCAGATCGCCGCCCCATTCCTCGCGCACCGCTTCGTCGAGCCGCTCGGCGACGCCCTTGGGCAGCGCGCCGAGCGAGTTGCCGTCGAGATAGATGATTCCCGGCGGCAGTTCGAAACGGTCCCGGAATCCGGCCAGCGGGTCGCGCAGATCGCGGCCCGTAAGCTCGTCGCGGGTGAGGCCCGTCATGCCGCGTTCCTCATGGGAGCGTTCGCAAAATTGGGAGGCAGGACATCCGTCCTTCGAGACGGCCGCTGACGCGGCCTCCTCAGGATGAGGAATTTCAAGTTGGTTCCAACCGATTGCCTCATCCTGAGGAGCGTCCGTAGGGCGCGTCTCGAAGGACGAGGCGATCGGGTATCGCCGCGGGCGTCATCCAGCGAGAGCCAACTCATGACGCCAACTCCCTTAGCACCGCGCGCCCGCTTCGTCGTAGTGGAACGGCGCGTCGGCGTGGGCGCCGGTGTGGGTCGACAGCGTGATCTTCGAGACGTTGACCGGGCAGCTCCCGTCCAGCTGCCAGGTGCGCCGCGCCTCATAGGGCGTGTCGCCGGGCCAGACCGGCATGCCTGGCCGGATCGCGGGGCTGATGTCCCAGAGCACGCGGCCGGCCATGTGCGCGCGACCTAACTTTCCGGTTTGTGTTCGGCCTCGGCCTCGGCGTAGAAATCGCCGCCCGGACCGTGCAGGGCAAAATATTTCGGATAAACGGCTTTCATTTCGGCCATGAAATCGTCGTAGGGCAGATCGGCGTAGACGCCGCGGTCGTTGAGATATTCCATATGCTTGCGGCCCGCGGCGTCGTACGGGTGGAAAATCGAATCGGTACGCCCGTCGAATTCCAGCGGCAGCACGCCGAATTTCTCGCACAACTCGATATTGAAGGCGGGCGTCGATTTCACCCACTTGCCGTCGAGGTACAAATCGACGAAGCCATGGTAGACGAACAGGTCGGTCCCGAGCAGGTCGAGCAGGCGCTCGGTGGCCAGATGGTTGCGCACGTCGGCGTAGCCGAGCCGCGCCGGGATGCCGGCATGGCGCGCCGCGGCGGCGAGCAACGATCCCTTTTGCACGCAGAAGCCGCGGCCGGCGTTCAGCACGAAACTCGCCTTGAAGGTCTCCGCCCGTATATCCATGGCGTAGGGATCGTACCGGATACCGTCGCGCACGGCGTAATGCAGGCGGATGGCCTTGTCCGTGTCGCCCGTGGCGCCGGCAATCTTCTCTTCGGCGAAGGCGGCGACCTCCGGCACGTCGAAATCGAGGAACCAGGTGGGGGCAAGATAGGCGCCGGGATCGTCCGTCGCGGGCTGGCCCGCGCGGCCCGTAGGCGGCGCGCTCGTACTGTTGTCGCTCATGGCGTTAATCTAAGTGAGCACGGGCCGGAAGGAAAGGCGGGAAGCGCCGGCTGCTCCGGCATAGCCGCAAGCCATTCGCCTATTCCCGCGCGGCCTTGAGGCGGTTCATCACCTCGTGCGCGGCGACGATGCCGGAATCGAAATTGACCGCGATCATGCCGGCCTCGGTGACCTCGGCCGAGCCTTCCAGGTCCAGGAGCCGCTGCTGCGCCTCGAGCACCACCTTGTCCTCGTCGAAGGTGCTGGCGAGCGCAGCGCGCAGGAAATCCGTGGTCTCGTCGTCGTCGGTTTTGAAGTTGCGGGCGAAACCCCAGAAATAGTGGGTGCCGCGCTCGTCCTCGGGGGTGATGGCGTTCAGCACCCGGCCTTCGATGCCGGCGCCGCGGTCGTTGGCGCCGGTCGGCACGCCGCCCACGTCGATCACGATATTGGCGGGCGGCCGCCATTCGATCACCTGCCAGCGGTCGATGTTCTCGGTCAAATCGCCGATGCGCACGAACATGGGCGGTGCCGGGATGTCGGTCATGCGCCGCTCGACCCGGACCGTGTCGCCCTCGATCGTGGTCTGGATCGGCGCCTCGGCCACGTGGTCGGTGCCGATGGTCGCCGTGTGGACGTAGCTCTCGTGGCTCAAATCCAGGAGGTTGTCGACCAGGAGCTGGTAGTCGGATTCGATATGCGTATAGCCGTTCGGCCCGACCCAGCCGGGCTCGCCGTTCCAGTGAAAGCACTCGGGAATCCCGGATTCGTCGGCCGCCGCCGGATCGCCCATCCAGATCCAGATCCAGTTCCACTTCTCGATCAGCGGATAGGTCCGCGCCCGCAAACGCGGCGGGATATTATCCTGGCCCGGGACGCGCACGCAGGTGCCATCGCAGTCGAAGGTGATGCCGTGGTAGCCGCATTGCACCGTATCGCCGATCAGGGTGCCGGCGGAAAGCGGCGCGAAGCGGTGCGGGCAGCGGTCGTGCAGGGCCACCGGCACGCCGTCCTCGCGGCGATAGAACACCAGCGGCTCGCCCAGGATGCGGCGGGCCAGGAGTTCGCGGCCCAATTCGCCGCTCATCGCCGCCACGTACCAGTAATCCTTTAAAAACATAGCGTTATCCCCGCTCTTCCGGGTCATCCTCCGGATAGTCGAGCATTTTACCGGCCCCGGCGGAAGCGCGCAATCGGCGGCGGCGGGTCACGGACCGGCCTGGGTCTTCTCCTTCATCGCCTCGAAGCTCGACCGTTCCAGCACTTGCGAGGCGAGGTAGCCGAACACCAGGCCCCAGAACGGCGCGCCGATATTATAGATGTCGAGGCCCGAGACCGTGACCATGAAGGCGATCAGCGCGCCCAACTTGAATTCGCCGCCGAACGCCGCGGTGAACGAGCCCTGGAGGACCGGCAGCAGCGCCAGCCCGCCGAGCATGCCGATGAAAGCGGCCGGCAGCGCCAGCGCCAGGCTGGCCGCGACCGGCGAGAACAGCGCGAACAGCATGAACAGCAGGCCGACGATGATGCCGCCGACGTAGCGCCGGTCCTTCGCGCCCGAGGAGTTGAGGATGCCGTTCACCGGCCCGGTGACGCAGGTCGAGACCGCGCCCAGGGGCGCCATCAGGAACGAGCCGACGCCGCAGGCCAGGGTCATCGTGTTCATCGGCGGCCGGAAGCCGGCGTCGCGCAGGATGGCGAAGCCCTGGGCGTTCTGCGCGCCGATCACGGTGATGGCCAAGGGGATCACCAGCTCGAAACTCGCCCGCCAGGTAAAGCTCGGCGTGTAGAGGATGGGCTCGGCCAGCGAGAAGGTGATCGGCACGTCGGCGGCCAAAGCGCCGGTCGCCGCGGCCGCCAGCCCGCCGCCGAGCATTGCCGCCAGGACCGGCGGACACAGCCGCGCCAGCGCCGGCAGCAACGAGACCGCGACGAAAGCCGCCAGGGTCGCCGCGGCGATGATCGCCGTCTCCTCGAAGGCGGTGACGATCCGAACCGCCAGCGGCAGAAACACGCCCGCCACCATGCCCATGACGATGGGCAGCGGGATCGCGTCCATGATGCGGCCGATCCAGCCGGTGACGCCGAGCAAGGTCAAAAGCGCCGCGGTAAGAAAGAACGCGCCGACAACCTCCGCGAAGGGCAGGTGCGTGAGCGCCGCGCCGACCAGGACCGAGCCGGCGATGGTCCATCCCATGCACAGCGGCATGCGGTAGGCGAAGCAGAACAGGATCGACATGGCGCCGCTGACGCCATAGCAGGCGAACAGCCAGGCGCCGATGTCGGCCTGGCTCATGCCGCCCGAAGTGGCGACGCCGACATAGATGGCGAGCGGCCCGGTCGCGGCGAACAGAAAAGCGGTGATGCTGTTGGTGAGGTTGTGTTTTTCGATGCCGGCGGCGATCTCCCTGGCGCTGGGCAGCCGGTGTTCGGGGCGTTCGAGGATCATGGCAAGA
>CBDVDY010000050.1:0-14482 GCA_965372875.1 uncultured Alphaproteobacteria bacterium
GCCGAGGAAACGGGATCGGCGATCCTATGGGTACCCTATGTTGGATTTTTACCACTAGTGTGGCCTCCGAAATCCGCGGCGGCAGCCAACAGCCAGGCTAACGACACCATGCCGAAATATCTGATCAAGCTCGCGGTCTCCGCGATTCTCATATTCCTGCTGGTGCGCCAGGTGGATGTCGACGAGCTGCTGCGGCATCTGCTCGGTGTCGATATCTCGGCGTTCGCGGCGGCGATCCTGATTTTGGCCGTGCTTTCCGTGTTGCAGACGTTGCGCTGGCGAGTCATCGTTCGGGCGCTCGGCGGGCGACTGTCCCTGGCGACGGCGTGGATCATCGTGCTGATCGGCATGTTCTTCAATCAGACCCTGCCTTCGACGGTGGGCGGCGACGGCATGAGAATCTGGCGCGCCCACAAGGCCGGCCTGAAATTGGGCCCGGCGGCGAGCGGCGTGGTCCTCGACCGCCTGGCGGGTATGGCGGGCCTGCTTTCGGTCACCGCGTTCGGCGTCCCGGTGCTCTTTTCCATCGCCGGCGAGACCCCCGCCCGTTGGGCGATTCCGGCGGTCATCGCCGCCGGCGCCGGCGGATTCGCGGTGCTCATGACGATCGACCGGCTGCCGGCCGCGCTCCTGCGTTGGCGGGCGTTCTCGTGGGCCGTTCCGTTCGCCGCCGATTCGCGGCGCGTTTTCCTGACCCGCGGCACGTCCGCAATTATCGTCGGCATTTCGATCGTCAACCATCTGGCCATGGCGTTCGCGGTGCTGATCATTGCCCGAGGCATGGATATCGCCGTCGGGGCGTTGGAATGTCTGGCGCTGGTGCCGCCGGTCTTGCTGGTCAGCAGTTTGCCGATATCGGTGGCCGGCTGGGGCGTGCGCGAAGGGGCGATGGTCACGGCATTCGGCTTCGCCGGCGTCGCCACGAGCGAGGCCTTGGCGCTTGGCGTTCTGTTCGGCCTGGCGGTCCTGGTTGTCGGTCTGCCGGGGGGGCTGATATGGTTCTTCACCGGCAGGGAACGGGAGCGGCCGGTGTCGTCGGCCGGCGACATTGCCGCGCCCGGCCGGGGGGAGACGGCGGAGCCGCCATGAATCAGGCACCCGAGAAAATGCAAGACACCGTCGCCGCGAGAGCGAAAACCCTGTCTCGGCGCAAGGCGGCGATCCGCGACCGGGCCGACCGGCTGGCGCCCGACCGCGATGCCTGGATCGGCCGCAACAGCTATTTTCATGGCAACGATCACCGCTACATGCGGTTTCTGGTCCCCGAAGGGTTGCGCGTGCTGGAGCTTGGCTGCGGCACCGGGCAACTTCTGGCGGCGCTGAAGCCGTCGCGCGGGGTCGGCATCGATTTCAGCGAAGGCATGATCGAGATCGCCCGGCGCAACCACCCGGACTGCGAGTTCGTGGTCGGCGACATCGAGGATCCGGATACCATCTCCGCTCTCGAGGGGCCGTTCGACGTGATCGTGCTTTACGACACGATCGGCGCGCTCGACGATTGCCAGGCGACGCTCGAGGCGTTGCACGTCCATTGCACGCCGGAAACCCGGCTCATCATCGCCTACTACAACCGGTTCTGGCAGCCGATCCTCCGCATCGCCGAAATGATCGGCCAGAAGATGCCGCAGATGGCGCAGAACCATTTGTCCAACAGCGACATCGCGAATCTCGCGCGCCTGGCGGATTTCCGCGTGATCAAGCGCGAATGGCGGCAGCTGATCCCGCGCCGCCTGATGGGGCTCGGTCCGCTGGTCAACCGGTTCGTCGGCACGCTCCCGCTGGTGCGCCGGGTGTCGCTGCGCCATTTAATCATCGCCCGGCCGGACCCGGGGCTGGGCCGGCGCGAGGCGTCGACCACGGTAGTCATTCCCTGCCGTAACGAGCGCGGCAATATCGCGCCCGCGATCGAACGGATGCCACGTTTCTGCGACGATCTGGAAATCCTGTTCGTGGAAGGCGGCAGCGGCGACGGCACGCCCGAAGAGATCGAGCGGGTGATCGCGGCCTATCCGGAGCAGGACATCAAGTTCCTGCGGCAGAAGGGCAAGGGCAAGGGCGATGCCGTGCGCACGGGATTCGACGCGGCCCGGGGCGAGATTTTGATGATCCTGGACGGCGATCTGACGGTGCCGCCCGAGGATCTGCCCAAGTTCTACGACACCCTGGTCTCCGGCAAGGGCGAGTTCATCAACGGCACGCGGCTGGTTTATCCCATGGAAGATCAGGCGATGCGGTGGCTCAATTTCGTCGCCAACACCATATTTTCGCTGCTCTTCACCTGGCTGCTCAACCAGCGTTTCACCGACACGTTGTGCGGCACAAAGGTCCTGACGCGGCGCCACTACCGGCGGATCGCGGCGAACCGCGCCTATTTCGGCGAGTTCGATCCTTTTGGCGATTTCGACCTCGTCTTCGGCGCCGCCAAGCTCAACCTCGAATTCGCCGAAGTGCCAATCCGCTACGCCAGCCGCTCCTACGGGGAGACGCAGATATCGCGGTTCCAGCACGGCTGGCTGTTGCTGCGCATGGTTGTTTTCGCCTTTTTCAAGCTCAAGGCCCTGTAATGGCGGCGCTGGAGGATCTGGCCGCGTATCGCGCGGCGTGGCAGGCCAAGCCCGCCCTGCGCGGCCTGTACGAGGATTTTTACCGGCGCATGGCAAACGCGTGCCGGCCCGGCCGGACCCTCGAGATCGGCGGCGGCTCGGGCAATTTCAAATCGTTCCGGCCCGGCGTGGTGTCGACCGACATCCAGTTCTCACCCTGGCTCGACGGCGTTTGCGACGCCCATGACCTGCCTTTCGCCGACGGCAGTTTCGACAACATCGTGATGGTCGACGTGCTTCACCATCTGCAGCGCCCGCGCCGGTTCCTCGACGCGGCGCGCCGGGTGCTGCGCGCCGGCGGCCGACTGGTCATGGTCGAGCCCTGCGTTACGCCCGTCAGTTGGGCGCTCTACAAGCTGTTTCACGCCGAACCCATCGACATGGACGAGGACGTGCTGGCCCCGGGCGAGCCCACGCGCGGCCGCGATCCCTATCAGGGGAACCAGGCGATACCGACCCTGCTGTTCGGACGCCGTCGAGCCGATTTCGAACGCCTATTCCCCGAGCTCGCCGTGCGCGCCGTCGAGCGGTTCGCGTTTTTCGCCTATCCGCTTTCCGGCGGGTTCCGGCCGTGGAGCCTGCTGCCGGCGGCGGCGGTGCGCCCGTTCCTGAGCCTCGAATCGGCGTTGGCGCCGGTGCTCGGCAGGCTGATGGGGTTTCGCATGATCGTCGTGGTCGAGCGAACTGGACCGCCGGCTCGTGGTCTTTAACCCGGTTCGGCGCCCGCGATTGCGGGCCGGCGCCCGAAGTGCCCGGCGCGGGGGCGAGGCGGCGGCGCCATGAAAATACTTTTCCGGCAATTCCTGCTCGGCTTCTATCGGCTGGCGCACGCCGGCGGGGTGCTTTCGACGCGTCCGGGTCAAGCCGTCTTCCGAATCTGCTACGACGCGTATAAGTCTCACTTCGAGGCCGGTCCGGTGGAGGCGCTGCGCCCGCTCGTGCGCCCCGGGGCCGCGATCATCGACGTCGGCGCGAACATGGGATTCTTCACGGCGCGTTTCGGCCGCTGGGTGTCGGAGGGCGGCCGGGTCATCGCCATCGAACCGGAGGCAACCAATTTCAGCCGGCTTCGCCGCACCGTCGCCCGCCGCGGGCTGGAGCCGGTGGTCGATCTCGTGCAGGCGGTGGCGGCGGAGGCGCCGGGCGAACTCCAACTCCACGTCAATCCGCACCATCCCGGCGATCATCGCATCGGCGAGGCGGGCGTTCCGGTAAAGGCCGTCACCATCGATGCTCTGCTCGCCGCCCGCGGCTGGCCGGAAATCGCACTCATCAAGATCGACGTGCAGGGCGCGGAGGCGCGGGTGCTGGCCGGCGCCCACGATACCATCGAACGGTTCCGTCCCGCCCTGTTCGTGGAGATCGACGACGACGCCTTGTCCCGTGTCGGCTCCGGCGCGGGCGAGCTGATCGAGTCGATTACGGCGCGCGGTTACCGCATCCACAGGTTGGCGGGGGGCTCGATCTCGCCGCCCATCGATGTGCGGGAAGCCCGCGCCGCGGCGCGCCGCGGCGGTTACGCCGATCTTCTGTTTCTGCCTGCCGACGCGGCGGAAGAATACGGGGCGGGGCGATGATTCCAGGGGTGGCGGCGGTTCGCGGCGGCAGCCTGTGGATATTGTTCGCCGCCGCGCTCGCGGTACGGCTCGCCTACACCGCGATCCACTACGCCGCGCTCGGTCCGGATGGGCTGATGGCGCCGGATTCGTATCATTTCCTATCGAGCGCGGCGTCATTCGTCGAGGCGGCGCGCGCCGGCGCGCTTCATGGTTGGGACTGGCTCGGCCCGGATACCGGTCTCATGCCCATGCATCTTTGGCTGCTGAGCGCGGCCATGGTGGTGACCGGCGATACCGGCCCGCTGGCGCCGGCCATGGTGCAGGGCGCGATGGACGCGGCGACCTGCGTCGTCGTCGCCCGGATCGCTTCGACCTTCGACCGCGGACTGGCCGCGACCGCCGGCTGGTTCGCGGTGTTTACGCCGACCCTCGTGGTGATGAGCGGGCTGACGCTGAACGACACCATGTTCCTGCTCGCTTGCGCGCTGGCGTTGTGGGCGGCGCTGTCCTGGATGCGGCGCGGAAGCTGGCGCTGGGCGCTGATTCTGGGCGCCGCGCTCGGGCTGGCGGCGATGACCCGGGTGGTTATCGTGCCCTGGGCGCTCGCAATCCTCGGCTATCTGGGGCTCGTCGCCGCGTGGCGCGGCCGTCTGGCGTGGCGCAACGCGGCTCAGCTCGCCGTGGCGCTGGTCCTCGCCGTGGCGCTCTTTTCGCCGATACCGGCGCGCAACTACGATCGCTTCGACGCGCTGGCACTGACCTCCCAAAGCGGCACCCACCTTCTGCTGTGGGTCGTGCCTCTAACCATGGAGGTCCGGCACGGCTTGCCGCACGAGGCGGGCGCCAGCAAGATGTTGCGCCAATATGCGGAGCGCGCCGACGCCGAGGACGCGAAGAATCCGTTCCGGCGCTCGGCGGCGATGGCGTCCCTGGGCATCGAGGTGCTGGGCGAGCTGGGCGCGCGCGCGATTATCAAGGCGTGGGCCTATGGCGCCGCCATCAACCTGTTTACGCCGGCCGTGACCTTGGCGCCGGCGGCGGCGCGGCTGCCGCGCACGGGGTTTTACGCGACGCCGGGCGAGAGCAAGCTCGCCAAGATGCGGAATTTCGTGTTCGACAACGACAATCCGCTCTACGCCTGGCTGCTCGGGCTCGGCATCCTCGGCGTGGTGGCCGCGCGGGCGGTGCAATTCGCCGGCCTGCTTGCCGGCCTGTCGCGGGATCCGGACACGCTGTTCGGGTATCTGCTTCTGCTGGCCTGGATCGCGTTCATCCTGTTGGCCAACGGGCCGGCGGCGTCGCCGAAATACCGGTTGCCGATCGAGCCGGCATTAGCGGTATTCTTCGCCGTGGGGTTCCGGGATATCAGCGCCCGGCTGGCGCGTCGCCGCGCGGCGTCGCAGCCGCGGCCGGGGTCGCCGGGGCCGCCGCCGCCGACAGCGTGATCGCGGTCAGCACCACGAACGACGTTTGCCACCAGGCCGCCCAAATGGAAAAATTCACCAGACCCGACCCCCAAAACGCGCCGGCGAGCGCCAGTGCCGCCAGCGCCCCCTGCTGTCGGCGGGCGGCCCGCTGAACCAGGCCACGGGCGAACAGCAGGAGCGCCGCCACCGCGCCGGCCAGGCCGAACAGCCCGGTTTCAACCAGCATCTCGATCATCCAGTTATGGGCGTGCGACGGCATGTAGTTTTGGCCGATGCATTCGGGCAGCGGGGTCTCGGCCCCGGGCAGGCCGCCGCCGACATCGATGCCGTACCCGAGCCAGGGCGCGTCGGCCGCCCGGTCGAGGGCAAAGCCCCAGATGATCTGGCGATGGGCGTCGATCATCCAGGTCGGCAGGGCGAGCGCCTCGCAGGCGTAGGGCGGCGCGGGCACAAGCGTGACCAGCACGTAGGCGGCGGCGACGGCGATCGCGAACAGCGCGGCCGCCAACAACCGCGCCGGAATCTGGGGCAGGGCGATGAACAGCCAGCCAACCAGCAGCGCCAGCGCCAGCGCGCCGTAGCCGAGCATGCCGGCGTTGGCGTCGGCGCCTTGGACGATCGCGGCGCCCAGCAGCACAACGGCGATCGAGACCGCCCGCCAGCGCCCGCCGAGCGCCATGCCGGCGGACAGGACGGCCGGCGCCAGTACCGGTGCCAGCGAGCCGTAGGCCCGGAGCGCCTGATGCGCGTCGTAAAAATTTTCGATCGATCTGGTGCGAAACGGGTCCAGGACGCCGTACCAGACGTAAAGTGCCGTCGCCCCGATCGCCGCGCCGAAGAGCGCCGTGCCGACCAGCGTCTTGAGCACGATCGCGCGCGCGCGCCGGTCTTGCGCGAGCCACCAATGAAAATACGCGGCGACCAGGAGAAGCGCCGCGCTCTGGCCCCAAATCATCAGCGACCGGCCGGGGTTCATCGAACCGGGGACGCCGATCAGCCAGATCGCGAAGGTCGCCGCCACGGCCAGGCACAGCGGCCGGCGCAGCCAGCGCCGCAGATCGGCGGCGGACGGCCTGGGGCCGGCGATGGCGAGTGCTACGGCGGCGAGTACCAGGGCAACGCCGAGGGGCACCCGTCCGGCGAACAGCGACGGCACGGCGAGGCCCGTCAGAAAGGCGGCGCCGGCGGTGACGCGCCGGCGTGTGAACCCGGTCGGGGTGTCTGTCATCGTGTCCTAATTCCGAAGTCGGAGCGGCCGGACTATGGCAAGGAACGCGGCGTATCGCAAGGGACCCGCGCGGAGCCGTGACGGCGTTCAGGCGAAGGCGCTGATCGCCGTCGCCGGGACGCGCACCCGCAACTGCCGGCCCATCAGGCTGAGCAGCACGAACACCCGCTCCTCGTCGCTCTGGCAATCGAACAGGCCGACCTGATCGCGGATCGCGCCGTGGCTGACCCGTACGGTTTCGCCCTTTTCGAACGGCGCCGGTTCGGCGACCGGCACCAATCCGCCTTCGTCCTCATGGGCCCTGATATCCTCGACCACGCCCTCGGGCACGGCGGTCGGGAGTTCGCCGTTGCAGATCAGCGAGCGGATACCGATGGTCGAGCGGATCGCCCGCCAGCGGATGCGCTCGACATCCATGCTGATGAACAGATAACCCGGAAACAACGGCCGCCGCACGGATTCGACGCGGCGCGCGTGGCGCCGCCTTTTCAAATATTGCGGCAGATAGGCCAGGAAACCCTGGCGCCGCAAATGCGCGAGCGCCTGAAATTCCGATTGCGAATGCGTATGGGCGACGTACCAGCGGCTCATCCGACCGCCTCCGTCGGGTGTCCGTTCTCCCGCAGCACTTTCAGCATCGCCGGGGTAAGCACCCGGGGATCGGCAAGCGTGCCCGTCAGGCTTTCGTACGCCCGTTGCGGATCCGTGAGATCGGTGATGATCACCGCGTCCACCGCGCCGAGCGCGTCGAGCGACGCCACCACCCGGACCCCGGCATAGGTGCCGCCGCCGCGGCCGGAATCGACGATGCCGACAAGTGCTATATCGAATTCGTTGGCGCAAAGGGTGGCGATCTCGGCCAGGTCGCTGATGCCGAACAAGGCGATCCGACGCCAGCCCCGGTCGGCGCAATGCGCGAACAATTCCGCGCACTGGCTGCGCGCCTTGCGGAAATAGGTGAACGAGGAGGTGAAATATTCAGCGGTCAGGCGGCTTTTTTCGGTGAAACCCTTGGGCGTCAGGTAATAGGCATAGCGGTTGGGCGGGATCTGGTTGACCTTGATCAGGCCCTTCTTGACGCAGCGCTTGAGGTAGGCGTTGGTCAGGCCCAGTGCGATGCCCAGTTGCCGCGCCACCGAGCGCTGGGTGACGGCGCTGTTCTCGTGAACCGCGTTCAGCAGGCCGAGCGTGATCTCGGTCTTGTCGCTCGCCGCGTCCTGTGAATTGTCCGCGTCGCCCATGGCTCGAGAATCCGGGGTTGGCCGGTGCCGCCGCACCTTTGTTCAGATTGTGAACATTACCCCGTTCATATGGTGAACGTCAAGCGGAAAATTTCCAGGATTTCCGGGATTTTTTGCCGTGCAGCCATGCGCTTGCGGCGACCGCGGGCCGGACCGTCCCGGCGGCGCGAGGCGGCCGCCGCGACGGCGCGGCGGATCGCATTGACAAGGGCGAGCCGGGTCAGTAGACGACTCCCTCGATACTCGATATCCCTACAATCCCCACGGGCGGGCGCCATGCCGGAGAACTCGAAGATCGCCGTGATCGGCCTGGGCTACGTCGGCCTGCCGCTGGCCGTGGCCCTGGCGCGGCGGCACGAGGTGGTGGGGTTCGACACCGATTCCGGGCGCATCGCCGAACTCGGCCAGGGCAGGGACCGGACCGGCGAGATCGCGCCCGAAATGCTTGGCGAAAGCCGAGCGGTCTTCAGCGGCGACGCCGAGGCGATGCGAGGCGCCGATATCTTCATCATCACGGTGCCGACACCGGTCGATCTGGACAACCGCCCCGATCTCGGCGCGGTCCGGGGGGCCTGTGCCACGGTTGGCGCGGTGATGGGCAAGGGCGCCATCGTGGTGCTGGAAAGCACGGTCTATCCCGGCGTCACCGAGGAGGTGTGCGGCCCCGATCTGGAGATCGCGTCGGGCCTGGCCTGCGGCGTCGATTTCTTCCTCGGCTATTCGCCCGAACGCATCAACCCCGGCGACACGGTCCACACCGTCGACCGAATCACCAAGGTGGTGGCCGGCCAGACGCCCGATGTGGCCGCGCGTCTGGCGGCGATGTACGGCGCCATCACCGAGGGCGGCACCTTCATCGCCCGCGATATCCGCACGGCGGAGGCCGCCAAGGTGATCGAGAACGCGCAGCGCGACATCAACATCGCCTTCGTCAACGAAATCACCATGATCTTCAACAGGCTCGGCCTGTCGGTCCACGACGTGCTGGAAGCGGCGGGCACGAAGTGGAACTTTCTCGATTTCCGCCCCGGGCTGGTGGGCGGCCACTGCATCGGCGTCGATCCCTATTACCTGGCGCATCTGGCGCAACGCCGCGGGCATCATCCGGAGATCATCCTGGCCGGGCGCCGCATCAACGACGGCATGGGGGATTACGTGGCCGAGTGCATCGACCGCGAGCTGCGCCGCCAGGGCACCAGCGGCGGCCCGATCCGGGCGCTCGTCCTGGGCCTGACGTTCAAGGAGAACGTGCCCGACCTGAGGAACTCGAAGGTGGTGGATTTGGTGGGCGGGCTCAGGGATCGCGGCTACGTGGTCGACATCCACGATGCCCAGGCGGACGCGGCGGAGGCGGCGGCGATCTACGGCGTCGAGCTGCTCGGCGATCTCGGCGCCGCCTCGGGCTATCATTGCGTTGTCGGCGCCGTGCCGCACGACCTCTATCGCGGCTTCACCGCCAAGACCTTCAAGCGGCTCTTGGCGCCGGAGGGGCTGGTGGCCGACGTCAAGGGCATGTGGCGCGAGGCGTCCCTGCCCAAGGGCATTCGCCGCTGGGAGCTGTAGGCGCCAGGCGCGGCAAATAAGCGTTGCCTGCTTGACAGGCAAGCCGACAGGCCCCATTTGTGCGCTGCAACAGACACGCGGGCCGTATCGATGATGCGGCCCGCCTTTTATGCCCGCCGCGACCGTTAACCAAGTTTGAATTGCGCCCTGATAGGCCTGCGCCATGACCTCTCTCGTCGAAAATCTGCGCAACATCGCCATCATCGCCCATGTCGACCATGGCAAGACGACGCTGGTCGACCAGCTTTTGCGCCAGTCGGGCGCCCTCGACCAACATCGGGATCAGGGCGACCTGCTGATGGACTCCAACGAATTGGAGCGCGAGCGCGGCATCACCATCCTGGCCAAGAACACCTCCATCGAATGGCGGCGCTGGCGCATCAACATCGTCGATACGCCCGGTCACGCGGATTTCGGCGGCGAGGTGGAGCGCGTGCTGTCCATGGTCGATTCCGTGCTGCTGCTGGTGGACGCGGTCGAAGGCCCGATGCCGCAAACGCGGTTCGTCACCAGCAAGGCCTTGGCGCAAGGCCTGTGTCCCATCGTCGTGATCAATAAGGTCGACCGGCAGGGCGCCCGGCCCGATTGGGCGGTGGATCGGACCTTCGATCTGTTCGACCGGCTGGGCGCCAGCGACGAGCAGCTCGATTTCCCGGTGGTCTTTACCTCGGCCACGCAGGGCTGGGCGTCGAATGATGCCGCCGCGCCGGCCGAAGATATGGCGCACCTGTTCCGCACCATCGTCGACCATGTGCCGCCGCCGAAGGTGGATCTGGACGGGCCGTTCCGGTTGCAGGTGAGCGCCCTGGATTATTCCAGCTTTGTCGGCGTTATCGGCGTCGGCCGTATCCAGCGCGGTCGCATAAAGCGCAACACGCCGGTCACGGTGATCGGCGCGGACGGCAAAACCCGGGCCGGCCGTGTGCTGCAAATCCTCGGCTTCCATGGGCTGGAAAAGGTCGAGTGGGAGGACGCCGAGGCCGGCCAGATCATCGCCTTCACCGGCCTGGAAGAGCTGCATATCTCGGAAACCGTCTGCGACCCGGATCACCTCGAGGCGCTGCCCGCCCTAATCGTCGACGAACCCACCATCGCCATGACTTTTCAGGTCAACAACTCGCCTTTTGCCGGGCTGGAGGGCAAATACGTCACCAGCCGCAATTTGAAGGAGAGGCTGGAAGGGGAGCTGATCCACAACGTCGCCTTGCGGGTCGAGCCGTTGGCCGACCGGGACAAATTCAGGGTCTCGGGCCGGGGCGAATTGCATCTCTCGATCCTGATCGAAAACATGCGCCGCGAAGGCTACGAGCTGGCGATTTCCCGTCCCGAGGTGATTCTGAAAACCATCGACGGCAAGGTCTGCGAACCGTGGGAAAGCCTGGCCGTCGACGTCGAGGAGCAGTATCAGGGCACGGTGATGGAAAAGCTGGGCGAGCGCCGCGGCGCGTTGCGGGACATGGTGTCCGACGGCAAGGGCCGGGTGCGGCTGGATTACCTTATCCCCAGCCGCGGCCTGATCGGCTTTCGCACCGAGTTTCTGACCATCTCGTCGGGGACCGGCCTGATGTACCACGCCTTCGAGAAATACGGCCCCCGTGTGGAGAGCAATATCGGCGGGCGCGGCAACGGCGTGCTGGTGTCCAACGGACAAGGCAAGGCCTTGGGCTACGCGCTGTTCAATCTGCAGGAGCGCGGGCGGATGTTCATCGACCACGCGACGGAAGTCTATGAAGGGATGGTGATCGGCATTCACATCCGCTCCAACGATCTGGTGGTCAATCCCCTGAAGGGCAAACAGTTGACCAATATTCGCGCCTCCGGCACCGACGAAGCCATTGCGCTGAAGCCGCCGATCCGCATGACCTTGGAGTATGCGCTGGAATTCATCGACGACGATGAGCTGGTGGAAGTGACCCCCCGATCCATCCGCATACGCAAGAAGCTGCTGAAGGAACACGAACGCAAGAAGGCGTCCCGCGCGGCTTGAAAGAGTCTTTGTTTATTCCCTCAGGCCCCGGATTAAATCCGGGGCAAGCGCCGGGCGCGGGCATCCGCAAGACTCTTTGTTTGATCCCTCAAACGCCGGGCGGTCGCATCCGCGACCTTGGCTACCTCGCATTAGCTCGGGCGCGCGGTCGCGCTTGCCAGACAACGATGAGCGAGGCTCATCGCCGTCTGGATTAGCGCGCGTCCTCCCTCATCGCCGCCTCGAGCAGGTCCAGCGCGGCGGCGGCGAAACGCCACATATTTTCTTCCCGGTCATCGCGGCCGGTTTCGATGGCGAGGGTCTTTTCGAGCGGCCCGGCGACGGCAAAGGCGGCGTGGCCGGGCGCGTCGCCATAACGATTGCCGCTGGGCCCGGAAGCCCCCGTCTCGCACAGGCCCCATGTCGCGCCCAGCTTTTCGCGGACGGCACGCGCCGCCAGCATCGCATACTCTTCCGTGGCACCCCGCATGGTCGAGGATTTCTCGGAGAAGCCCAACAGGAAGCGGCGCGCGTCGCGCGTGTAGATGATTCCGCCGCCGATGAAATAGGCGGAGGCGCCCGGCACCGCGACCAGCGCCGCGGACACCAGTCCGCCGGCGGAAGATTCGGCAATTGCGACGGTTTCCCGCCGGTCCTTCAGCAAATCAGCCACCGCGCTCGCCATGACGGACAATCGTTCCATATCGTCCTCCTCGTATTGCCGCGCCGGAATCAACGAATCACGGTTCGATAGTCTCTTCAACGGGTCTTTTGCAACACAATTGGGCGGAAAGCGGACATCCCCGGCGGCAGCGGCCCGGCTTGGCGCCGGATACGTGGTCGAGGGCGGCGTGCGCCGCGGCGGCCCCCGTGCTGCTATCGAGCCCGGCGCATGCTATGATCCGCCGAAGACCCGCGGCCGATCGGGCCAGCGGGCGCGAGGGGAGAAAGGCCATGTCGACACGCAAGATCGTCGCGGCCGCCGAGGCCGTGGCGCTGGTTCAGGACGGCGACGTGGTGGCGAGTTCGGGCTATGGCGGGAACGGCACGCCGGAGGCCCTGTTCGAGGCGCTGGAGCAGCGCTTCCTCGACCAGCGGGCGCCGCGCGACCTGACGCTGGTCTGGGCCGGCGGGCAGGGCGACGGCAAGAGCCGCGGGCTCAACCATCTGGGTCACGAGGGGCTGATCAAGCGCACGATCGGCGGGCATTACGGGCTGATGCCGGCGGTCGAGAAACTCGCCGTCGAAAACAAGATCGAGGCCTACAATCTGCCCGAGGGCATACTGACGCACCTCTACCGCGACATCGCCGCCGGCAAGCCGGGGACGCTCTCGCGCGTCGGTCTCGGCACTTTCGTCGATCCGCGCCTCGAAGGCGGGAAGGTCAACGCGGCGGCCAAGGATGACATCGTCGAGTTGGTGACGCTCGGTGGCGAGGAAACGTTGTTCTTCAAGGCGTTTCCGATCAACGTCGTGCTGATCCGGGGGACCACCGCGGACCCCGAGGGCAACGTGACGATGGAAAAGGAAACCCTCCGGCTGGAAACATTGGCGCTGGCGCTGGCCGCGCGCAATTCCGGCGGCGTGGTGCTGTGCCAGGTCGAGCGGGTCGCCGAGAGCGGATCCCTCGACGCGCGGCGCGTGCGGGTGCCGGGCGTGCTCGTCGACGCCGTCGTGATCGCCGAACCCGCGCAGCACATGCAGACTTACGGCACCCAGTACAATCCCGGCCTCTCCGGCGAGCTGCGCGTGCCGATCGATTCGATCCCGGCGCTGCCGCTCGACGAAAAGAAGGTGATCGCGCGCCGCGCCGCCCTCGAGCTGCTGCCCAACAGCGTGGTCAATCTCGGCCTCGGGCTGCCCGACTCCGTCGGCGTCGTGGCCGGCGAGGAGCGCGTGCAGGATCTGATGACGCTGACCGTCGATCCCGGCGTCATCGGCGGCGTGCCGCTGGGCGGGGCGGATTTCGGCGCCGCCGTCAACTTCAGCGCCGCCATCGACCATCCTTACGAGTTCGACTTCATCGACGGCGGCGGGCTCGACATGGCCTGCCTCGGATTTGCCGAGTGCGACGGCGTGGGCAACATCAACGCGAGCCGGTTCGGCAAGCGGGTCAGTGGCTGCGGCGGCTTTATCAACATCTCGCAGAACGCCAAGAAGGTGATCTTCGTCGGCACTTTCACCTCGGGCGGATTCAAGGCCGAGGTGAAGGACGGCGCCGTCGCGATCCGGGAAGAAGGCAAATTCCGCAAATTCGTCGAGGCGGTTGGCCAAATCACCTTCTCCGGCATGATCTCGGCACAAGCGGACCAGGACGTGCTCTATGTCACCGAGCGCTGCGTGTTCCGACTGACCCCGGACGGGCTGGCGCTTACCGAGATCGCGCCGGGCATCGATCTGGAGAAGGACATTCTCGCTCTCCTGCCGTTCGAGCCAGTTGGCGACGAGCCGGCGCAAATGGACAACGCGATCTTCCGCGACGAGCCGATGGCCCTGCGCGAACGCCTGCTCGACATGCGGATCGAGGAACGCCTCAGCTACGACGCCGAGGCGAACACCGTATTCATGAACTACGCCGGCATGCGCGTGCGCACGCAAGACGACCTCGACCGCATCAAGGTGGCCGTCGACAGCCTGCTCGCGCCGCTCGGCCGGAAGGTCTACTCGATCGTCAATTACGATTCCTTCGAGGCCGATCCGGAGATCCTGGACGCTTACATGGACCTCGTGCGTTACGTGGAGAACAAGTACTACCTCGGCGTCTCGCGCTATACGACGAGCGGCTTCATGCGCCTCAAGCTCGGCAAGGGGCTGGGCGACCGCAAGGTCTCGTCGCAGGTCTACGAGACCCGGGCCGAGGCGCGGGCGCTGCTAAAGAGTTAGTGCGCGATACCC
>CBDVDY010000051.1:0-14399 GCA_965372875.1 uncultured Alphaproteobacteria bacterium
GGCGGGGATTTCGGCCGACCCGGACTGAATCGGTCCGCCGCGATCCCCGCCGCCGCGTTTTTTTCCCGGAGAGGGAACCTCTATCGCCCTTGGGCGCCGGCCTCGATCCAGTCGTTGCCGTTCTTGCCGCCCCAATAGCCCTGGCTCATCTTCCTGCGGGTGGCTTCGCCGATCTGCGGCTTGACCGTGTACTGCTTGCCGTAGGTCCCCGCGTTCCAGACGTCGCCATAGGTGCCGCCCCAGTGACCGGTGGCGACCTTCGTCTTGGCGGCCCCGCTGAGCGGCGGGACGACTTTGTAAGGCTTGTCGTAGGGCCCCGGGATCCAGACGTCGCCGTAGGTGCCGCCCCAGTGACCCTGGGCGAGCTTCGACTTGGTGGCCTCGCTCGAGGGCGGCGCGGCGACGGCGGCGGCCATCATCGCGACCAGGGCGAACGCCGAGAGCGCGAACGTGGTTTTCGCCACGCGCCCGCCGATGCTGTTACTGCCGATAATCATGATTGTGTCTCCCAATTCGTTTGTGCAGATGACGCACGCACGCCAACGAAAGGCACGGATGTGCGCCTCCTCAACGACTTTGGAAGATGATGTCTTGCCTAAAAGGGGCTCTCACGCCCATTTGATCGAATCCCGGGTAAATCGTGATTTGCCCGCGTCGCCGCCTCACCCGGTCGTGAACGAACGACCCTTCCGCGCCACGCTCACTCACGGGATGGTGAGACCGGGTTCGAGAGGGGGAATTTCGGCGGAATTAAACGGGGTTATTAAAGCTTTCCGCTGGGAAGGAATGGTGGGCGCGGCTGGGATTGAACCAGCGACCTCCGCGATGTCAACACGGCGCTCTCCCACTGAGCTACGCGCCCATGACACTAAGTGTCGGTCGGGGTGGTCTCGCTTATATCTCGCAAAGTACGCCGCATTTCAAGCCCGGCCCGGACGGCCTTGCCCGGACGCGCGGCGTCATGAAGCGGCTCAGGCGGCCAACAGGCGGTCGACCTCGGCCACCAGATCGCGCAGGTGGAAGGGCTTCGAGAGGACCCGCGCGTCCTGGCGCGGCGCCATCTCGCGGGCCTTCAGCGCCACCGCGGCGAATCCGGTGATGAACATGACGCGCAGATCGCGGCGGGCGGCGCAGGCGCGCCGGGCGAGTTCGATCCCGTCGAGGCCCGGCATGACAATATCGGCGATCAGGAGATCGTATTCGAAGGTGCTGACCGCCGCCTCGGCCTCGAGGCCATCGCCGGCCGAATCCACGTCGTGGCCGGCGCTCGTCAAAGCCTTGGCCAAAAACTGGCGCAGGGAATCGTCATCTTCGGCAATCAGGATTCGGGCCATTTTGGCTCCCCCGGTCTTGTCGTCGGCATTCGTTCCGGGCGTTTTGTCTCGCGCCGCGTCGGGCCGGCCCCTGGCATGGGCGCCGACCGCGCCCCACATTAAATGACCGAGCCTTGCCAAAGAGTAAATGCCGAATCGGCCGTATTCCAGGGGCAATATCAGTGAGATTTGGTATGAATTGGGGTGGTGACTTCTCGCTCGGGATGGGCTAAACGGGTTGCCATGGACACGCTAGTCGACTTCGCCGCTGGGACCCGGCCTCCGTGCGAAATCGTGGCTCCCGAAGTGCAGACCGTACCCCTGGTATTTGCCTCGCCGCACAGCGGTACTGATTATCTACCTGATTTCATTACCCTTTCCCGCCTAGACCCGTTGGCGCTCCGGCGCTCGGAGGACAGTTTCGTCGACGAGATATTCGCCGCCGCCCCGACCCGGGGGGCGCCGCTCCTGTCCGCCCGGTTCCCGCGCGCCTACATCGACCCCAACCGCGAGGCCTTCGAACTCGACCCGGCGATGTTCGAGGACGAATTGCCGGACTACGTCAATACCTCTTCGCCCAGGGTCGCCGCGGGTCTCGGCACCATAGCCCGGGTTGTCGCCAGCGGCGCCGAGATCTATCGAGGCAAGCTGCGCTTTGGCGACGCGCTGGCGCGCATCGACCAGTTCTACCGGCCCTATCACGACGCCCTCGACCGCCTTGTCGCGGCGACCCGCGCGCGCTTCGGCCACTGCCTTCTGGTGGATTGTCACTCGATGCCGTCGGTCGGCGGTCCGTTGGACCGCGATCCAGGCTCACGGCGGGTCGATTTCGTGCTGGGCGACGCCTATGGCGCCGCGTGCGCGCCCCAGGTCACCGACGCGGCTCACGACTATCTCGAATCCCTGGGCTATGTGGTGACCCGCAATTCACCCTATGCCGGCGGCTTCACCACGCGCCACTATGGCCGGCCCGACGAATCGGTCCATGCGCTGCAGATCGAGATCAACCGGGCGCTGTACATGCGCGAGCGCGAATTCGAGCGTGGCCCCTATTTCGCCACGCTGGCGGCCCACATGAGCGGACTGATGGACGTCCTCAACACCGTCGAAGCCGGCGCCCTCGCCGCCTGAGCTGTCTCCACCGCCCCTAAAGCGGATCGTGATCGCCTAATTCGAAGAAAATTGGGCCGCGCGAATGCGCGGCCCAAGTTTAGGGAGGAAACGCCCAATTAAGCGCGTTCACGGCACCTCCACCGTCGGGAAGACGGCTTCGTATACCGCACCGCACAATATGATGGTGCGAAGCACAATTATCAAATTAATTATTAAGAAATTATTGGATTTACCCCCGCCAGCCCGACGTCAAAATTCGACAATGATTGCCGGTATTATTGCGCCGCACAGTGATCGGGACAGCCTTCGATCTGGCGCGCGGCTTGCATGGAATCCCGTGCCAATTGGCGCCACGCAAAACCGCCCAGCGGACAGCCGCGAAAATCGCCTGGAGGGCGCGCCCGAATATGCGAACAATCGCCTGCAAACCGGCCGCCTCGGGACTCCGCGCCCAACCGGTGCTGGCGCTATTGCTGGCCTGCGCCCTGGGACTGGGCGCCCTGGGGCTGAGTACCCGGGCGGCGCTGGCCGGGGCGGCCGAAATCGACGGCAATTTCGGCGGCGAATTCGGCGGTCCGGCCAGGCTTTGCCAGCGGGAGATCGCCGGGGCCGAAGAAAACCGGGGCATTCCGCGCGGGCTCCTGGCTTCGATCGCGACGGTCGAATCGGGCCGCTGGCACGCGGCGCGGCGCGCGGCGCTGGCCTGGCCGTGGACCGTAACGGCGCGCGGCGTAGGCAATTTTTTCCGCACCAAGGCGGAGGCCGCCGCCGCCGTCCGACGCCTCCGGGCCACCGGTGTTAGCAACATCGACGTGGGCTGCATGCAGGTCAATCTTCGGCACCACCCGTCCGCCTTCGCCAACCTCGATGACGCGCTCGACCCGGCCAGGAACGTCGCCTATGGCGCCGATTTTCTGGTCCGGCTGCGTGCCGCGCGGGGCTCCTGGCGCAAGGCCGTCGCCCATTATCATTCCGCGACCCCTGCCCATTACCGTCCCTACGCGGCCAAGGTATTCCGCGCCTGGGCCGATGCGCGCCGCCGCATGGCCGGCGAGCGCCGCGCGCAGCGGGCCGCGGCCGAGACGGCGTCGCGCGCCGCCATCCGGGCCGAGCGGGAGGCAAAACGCGAAGCCTGGAAAGCCACTCTTCGCGACCGGCGGACCCGCTTTGCCGCGTGGATCGCCGGCCGCCTCGGCGACAAAACCAGGGACACGTCCCGGAACACGCCGCCCAGCCACCGCCCCGGCCAGCCAGCTTCCGTCGCCGCCCGCTCTTGAGGCCGCGCGGTGGCCTTTGCGCACCTAAACAATTGTGTTAGTTGCTTATCCGCGAGTTGGTGAAGCAGGCGCGGGGAGCGGCCATGGCGCCCCAAGGGGATCTCGCCAAGGGCGGTTGGGTCAAGGCGTCCGGCGGCGACGGCCAATGGGTGCTGGCCGTCGGCGGCCGCTGGCTCATTACCGAGGCGGCGGAACTGGCTGGCTCGCTAAACGCCGCGATACCGGCACAATTGGGCCCGGCGGACCGGATCCGGGTCGATCTGGCGGCGATCGATTCGCTCGACACCAGCGGCGCCTGGATTCTTTACAGCGCCGGCCAGCGCCTTGCCCAGGCCGGTGTCGCGGTCGTGTTCGAGGGCGCCAAGGCGGCGCACGCGGGGCTCCTCGACCGTGTCGCCAAGGCAAGCGGCGCGGTCGGCGGCTCCGGGCCCGGCGCTTTAGGCGGAATCCTTGCCAGCGGGCCGCTGGCCCTGGCCGAGCGGGTCGGCCGCGGCACTTTCGCGGCGCTGGAAAAGTCACGCGATTTGCTCTCTTTCTTCGGGCTGACCATCGTTGTCGCGCTCAGGTCGCTGGCCGCGCCGTGGCGCATCCGGATCATCGCGCTGTTCAGCCATATGGAGCAGGTGGGCCTGAACGCACTGCCCATCGTCGGATTGCTATCGTTCCTGATCGGCGTGGTCCTTGCCTTCCAGGGCGCCGACCAACTGCGCCAGTTCGGCGCCGAGATTTTCACCGTCAACCTGCTCGGTGTGTCGATCCTGCGCGAGCTCGGCATCGTCATCACCGCGATCGTCGTCGCCGGGCGCTCGGGAAGCGCGTTCACCGCGCAAATCGGCACCATGAAAGTGAACCAGGAGGTCGACGCCATGATCACCCTCGGCCTCGACCCGATCGAGGTGCTGGTGCTGCCGCGGCTGTTCGCGCTGGTGATCATGTTGCCGCTGCTGGCGTTCTACGCCGATATCATGGGGCTTTTGGGCGGCGCGGTGATGACGATGATCGTGCTCGACATTTCGCCCAGCCAGTTCATCAACCAGCTGCACGAGGCAGTGAGCCTGACGACATACCTGATCGGCGTGGTCAAGGCGCCGGTATTCGCCTTCCTGATCGCGCTCGTCGGCTGCTTCGAGGGCCTGCAGGTCGAGGGCAGCGCCGACAGCGTCGGCCGGCACACCACCATGGCGGTGGTCGAATCGATTTTCCTGGTAATCACCTTCGACGCCATGTTCTCGGTCATGTTCTCGGTCATGGGGATATAGCGCGGTGGATGACGCCAGCCCCGCCCCCGCCCCCGCCCCTATTGGCGCCGCCGGCGGGGATTCCGTGATCCGCGTCACCGGGCTGCGCACGCAGTTCGGCGCAGAAATCATTCACGACGGGCTGGACCTGGAGGTTCGGAAGGGCGAGGTCATTGGCGTGGTCGGCGGCTCGGGCACCGGTAAATCGGTGCTGCTGCGTACCGTCGTCGGACTGAACCCGGCACGCGCCGGGCGCATCGAGGTGCTGGGCACGCCGCAGGAAAACCGTGGCGGCGCGGCGTGGCGCGCCGTGCAGCGGCGCTGGGGCGTGTTGTTCCAGGACGGTGCGCTGTTCAGCTCGCTCACCGTCTCGCAGAACGTGCAAGTGCCGATGCGGGAGCACATGAAACTGCCGCAATCCTTGATGACGGAGTTGGCGGCGGTGAAGATCGAATTGGTTGGACTGCCGCCGGAGGCGGGCGGAAAGTATCCTTCGGAGCTGTCCGGCGGCATGCGCAAACGAGCCGGGCTGGCGCGGGCGCTGGCGCTGGACCCCGAAATCCTGTTCCTCGACGAGCCGACCGCGGGGCTCGATCCCATTGCCGCCGCCGCGTTCGACCAGCTTGTCCGCGACCTTCAGCGCGGACTCGAACTCACCGTCTTTATGGTCACCCACGATCTCGACAGCCTGGCCTCGATCTGCGACCGTATTGCCGTTCTCGTCGATAAACGTATTATTGTGGGAACGATGCAGGCGCTTCTCGAACACGAACACCCCTGGATCCACGAATACTTCCACGGCCCCCGCGGCCGGGCGGTCGTGGAGCGCTGAGGCGGACAATGGAAACCCGAGCCAGCTACATTCTCGTCGGTATTTTTGTTCTTGGCCTGCTCGGCGCCGGGGTCTCCTATGCGCTTTGGCTGGCCCGCCCGCAGGCCGACGTCGCGATGTACTACGTGGCGCGGTTCGACGAGGACGTCACCGGCCTGCGGACGGGCGGCGACGTGCGCTTCCACGGCGTGCGGGTCGGTGAAGTTGCGTCGATCCGCATTGACGCGGAAACCGAGCAGATCGAAGTCAAGTTGCAGGTCGAAGAAGGGACCCCGATCCGCAAAAGCACCGTCGCGCGCCTCCAGTCTCAGGGCATCACGGGCGCCACCTTCATCCAGTTGCAACGCGCCAAGGGTAGCGTCGCGGGGGTGGGCGACGAGTTGGTTGCGGGCACGTCCGAGGCGCCGTTTCCGGAGATCGAATCCGAGCTGTCCGAATTGCAGGCGGTGTTCAAGGAGTTTCCCGTGGTCCTTGGCGAGATCAAGGCGGCGGCAACGCAGGTGGCCCAACTCCTGAACGACAGGAACCTGGATTCGATTTCGAAGAGCCTGGAGAACTTGAACCGGATCACCGATGATCTGGCTTCCCAGACCGGCGCCATAAGCGGAGTCTTCGTCAAATTGGAATCCACCCTGGATACCGCCGAAGAAACGCTTGTCGCCATCGGGCAGCTTTCCAACAAGATCGACACCGCAATCGACGAGGTTACCAAGGGCGTCAACGCTTTCGAAAAAATGACCACGAACGTGGACGCTTTCGTCGAGGAAAACCGGCGGCCGGTTGCCGATTTCTCGGCGACGGGGCTTTACGAGATGACGCAGTTTCTGATCGATGCCCGCGAACTGATACAAACTCTTAACCGCGTCAGCGTCAGGCTGGAGAGCGATCCCGCGCGCTTCCTGTTTGGCGATCCCCACGCGGGGGTCCAAGCACAATGACCGGCACCATCGGCCGACCGCGTACGCCAATCCTGGCAGCCGGAATAACCCTGTTCCTGGCCCTGGCGGCCGGCGGCTGCGGCAGCGTGATCCCGGGCGCCGCGAGCGTGCCGCCGCGGCTCTACCAACTGACGCCCAAAAGCACCTATTCCAAGAAGCTGCCCAAAGCCGACTGGCAGCTCATCGTCGAGACCCCGGTCGCCGCCGCCAGCCTCAACACCAACCGGATCGCGGTCCGCCGCGATCCCATCACGCTCGGCTACTACGAGCGCGCGGTGTGGACCGACCTGGCGCCCAGCCTGGTGCAGACGCTGCTCATCGAATCCTTCGAAAACACCGGTAAGATCGTCGCCGTCGGCCGCGAATCGGTGGGGCTGCGCTCGGATTTCATTCTCAAGACCGAATTGCGCGAGTTTCAGGCCGAAACGGCGAGCGGTACGCCCGTGGTGCACGTTCGGGTGATCGCCAAACTGGTGCAGATGCCCCAGCGGACAATTATCGCCTGGACCTCCGAGGACCACAAAATCCCGGCCGACGGCGAAAGCATGAACGCCATCGTGGGCGCCTTCGACGAAGCGCTGGGCAAGACATTGAAACGGATCGTCGAATGGACCCTCAAGACAGCCCCCAGAAAGGCGGCCCCCAGGAAAAGGCGCCGCCGGTCCTGATCGCGCCCGGTGTCGGCCCTGTCGAGGACTCCCGGGCGCCGGACGCGCCACGATAATTTCACCCGCCCCGGCATTCACTCTATAATCGCCCTTTGCTAATGACTGGCCCCGGAGAGGGCCGGCGAAGGAGAGGGGATAGCGAAATTGGCGGAATTCAAGAGCGAGACGATCACCGTGCGGGGCTGCTCGGTCGCCACGCTGCGGGGCGGCGCGGGCGAGAGCCTGCTTTATCTGCACGGCGCCGGCGGGGCTGGCGCGGTAATGCCGTTCATGACGGCGCTGGCCGAGAGCTATGACGTGCTGGTCCCGGAACACCCGGGATTCGGCGCCTCGGACGAGCCGGCCTGGCTCGATAATATCCACGACGTCGCTTACTTTTATTTGGATTTTCTCGAGGCGCTCGGCCTCCAGGACGTGCATCTCGTCGGCATGTCGATGGGCGGCTGGATCGCGCTCGAGATGGCCGTCCGCAGCACCGCGCGCATCAAGACGCTGACGCTCGCCGGACCGGCCGGAATCCACGTCGAGGGATTGCCGACCGGCGACATATTCGCCTGGTCGCCGGAAGAGACTTTCCGCCAAGGATTCCATGACCAGTCGATCGCCGAAGCGGCGATCGGCGGCCTGCCCGAGAACGTCGAGGGCGACGACACCTATCTCAAGAACCGGTCGACCGTGGCCCGGCTCGGCTGGGAGCCGCGCCTGCACGACCCACATTTGCGCAAATGGCTGCACCGGATCGACGTTCCCACCAAAATCGTATGGGGCGAGTACGACAAAATCCTGCCGCTGGGCTACGCCGACGAGTTCGCCAGTCTGATCCCCGGCTCGCAGGTCACCATCATTCCCGAATGCGGGCACCTGCTGCACGTGGAGAAGCCCGCCGAGTTCGTCTCGGCCATCGACGATCTCGCCCGGGGGGCCGGACGATGAAATTCACCTACTTCCATCTGATGCCCTATGCCGACCTCGACCTGTCCTTCACCGACAAGTACGAGACATCGTGGGTCAGGCTGCCGAACAGCTATTACGACCCGAAGAAGGGCGCCAAGCTGTACAACCGCTACCTCGACGAAATGGAGTACGCCGAGGAGCTGGGCTTCGACGCGCTCGGCGTCAACGAGCACCATCAGACCGCCTACGGCATGATGCCGTCGCCGATCGTCACCGCCTCGGCGCTGGCGCGGCGCACCTCGCGGGCCAAGATCTGCATCCTCGGCAGCGCCCTGCCGCTGCGCCAGCATCCGCTGACCATCGCCGAAGAGCACGCCATGATCGACAATATCACCGAGGGCAGGCTGATCTCCGGTTTCGTGCGCGGCATCGGCGCCGAATACCACGTATTCGGCGTCAACCCGACCGAAAGCCACGACCGCTTTCACGAGGCGCACGATTTGATTATCCGCGCCTGGACCGAGCCCGGGCCGTTCGAATTCGCCGGCAAGTACTATCACTTCCGCTACGTCAACGTCTGGCCGCGGCCCTATCAAGAGCCGCACCCGCCGGTCTGGATCCCCTCTCAGGGCAGCCAGGAAACCATCGATTTCGCCGCCCATCCCGACCGCAAATACACCTATCTGCACACCTTCAGCCCGGTCGAGGCGGTTGCCAAATACATGGACCTGTACCGCGAGCGGGCCGAAAAATACGGCTATACCTCGACCCCCGACCAGCTCGGCTGGGCGATCCCGGTCTATATCGGCGAAACCGACGAGAGCGCCGAAGTCGAAGCCAAGGTGCATTTCGAGAACTTCCGCAACAAGTTCCTCTCCATGCCCCTCGAATTCCTGCTGCCGCCCGGCTACACCTCGCGCGAATCGATGAAGCGGGTGATCGCGGCCAAGCGCAGCATCTTCGGCGAGATTACGCTCGAGATCGCGATGAAGATGGGCATGATGTTCTGCGGCAGCGCGGCGACCGTGCGCGAGCAGCTTGCCGAGCATCAGAAGCGGCTGGGTTTCCGCCATCTCCTGACGCTGTTGCAGTTCGGCACGCTGCCGGCCGATCTGACCCGCGCCAACATGGAGCGCTTCGCCAAGGACGTGATGCCGGGCCTGCGCGAGGTCGGCGAGTAAGCGACGGCGCGAATACACAAAGGGCGCCGGTTTACCCGGGCGCCCCGAATTCGGCCGAATCGGCTGGCCGGTACCGTTATCGCGCCCTATTTCAGGCCGATGTCCTTGAAGCGCTTGTTGAATTTGGCGAGCTGGCCGCCGCTGTCGACCAACCGGTGGACGCCGGTCCAAGCGGGGTGCGTCTTGGGATCGACGTCGAGGCGCATAGTGTCGCCCTCCTTGCCCCAGGTCGAGCGCGTCTTGAATTCGGTGCCGTCGGTCATCACCACGTTGATTTCGTGGTAGTCCGGGTGAATGTCCTTCTTCATCGCTTTGCTCCGCTGATGTCGAAGGGGTATATAGCCATGCGGCGCGGCCTTGGCAAGCGCCGCGGAAAGGCGATATAGGGTGAGCGAATCCGAGGAAGAACAGGGCGGCGGAGCGCCCCGCGCGGACCGGCCGGGCCGGCCCGGTTTCGGCGATTTCCGCGGCCTCCGGGTGCTCACCGGACTGCTGGCGCCGTATCGCCTGCAGGTCGCCGGCGCGATGCTCGCCCTGGTGGTCGCGGCGGTTACCGTACTGACCTTCGGCGCCGGTCTGCGCTGGCTGGTGGACCAGGGCTTCCGCGGCGGCAACGTGGCGCTCCTGGACCGGGCGCTGCTGTTCATGCTGGCGGTGGTCGCGGTTCTCGCGGCCGCCACCTTCGCCCGCTCGTTCATCGTCTCGTGGATCGGCGAGCGGGTCGCCGCCGATATCCGCCGCGGCGTTTTCGACAACCTCATCGAGCTCGGCCCGGCCTTCTACGAGACCACGCCCACCGGCGAGGTGCTCTCGCGGCTGACCGCCGACACCACTTTGTTGCAGACCATCGTCGGCTCCTCGGCCTCGATGGCGCTCAGGAACCTGCTGCTGTTCGTCGGCGGCACGGTGATGATGGCGGTGACCAGCCCGAAGCTGACGGGGCTGGTGGCGCTCGTGGTGCCGCTGGTGGTGGTGCCGGCGATTTTTTTCGGACGCCGGGTGCGTCGTCTGTCGCGCCTCAGCCAGGACCGGGTCGGCGATGTCGGCGCCTACGTCGAGGAGACCCTGAACGCGGTGCACACGGTGCAGGCGTTCGGCCATCAGACGATCGACCGCGAGCGCTTCGCCGGGCGGGTCGAGGATGCGTTCCGCACCGCCACGCGCCGGATCGGAGCGCGCTCGGCGCTTTCCGCCGTGGTCATCCTGCTGGTCTTCGGCGCGATCGGCGTGATCCTGTGGATCGGCGGCCGCGACATGCTGGCCGGCCACATCACCCCGGGCGAGCTCTCGGCTTTCGTCTTCTACGCCGTGGTGGTGGCCGCCTCGGTCGGCGTTTTGAGCGAGTTTCTGGGCGATCTTCAGCGCGCGGCCGGCGCCGGCGAACGGCTCATGGAACTGATGCGGGCGCGGCCCGCGATCACCGCGCCGGCCGATCCCGAAAAGCTGCCGCACCCGGCCCGGGGCGCCATCGCCTTTGAAGCGGTGGGTTTTTCCTACCCCTCGCGCCCGGATCGGCCGGCGCTCGGCAATTTCTCGCTGCGGATAGCACCCGGCGAGACGGTGGCGCTGGTCGGACCTTCGGGCGCCGGCAAGACCACCGTGTTCCAGTTGCTGCTGCGTTTTTACGATCCCGACGCCGGAGTGGTCCGGTTCGACGGCGTCGATTTGCGCCGCGCCGACCCAGCGGAGGCACGCGCCCGCACCGGCCTGGTGCCGCAGGCGCCCGTGATCTTCGCGGCCAGCGCCGCCGACAACATCCGCTACGGCCGGCCCGGGGCCAGCGATGACGAGGTGCGCGCCGCCGCCGACGCGGCCGCGGCAAGCGGGTTCCTCGACCTGTTGCCGCAAGGCGTGGACTCATTCCTCGGCGAGAAGGGCGTGCGCCTGTCGGGCGGCCAGCGCCAGCGCATCGCCATCGCCCGCGCGATATTGCGCGACCCGTCGGTGCTGCTGCTCGACGAGGCGACCAGCGCGCTCGACGCCGAAAGCGAGCGCGCCGTGCAACAAGCGCTCGAACGCCTGATGGAAGGGCGGACCACGCTGGTGATCGCGCACCGGCTGGCCACCGTGCTCAAGGCCGACCGCATCGTGGTCATGGATGCGGGCCATATCGTCGCCACCGGCAGCCACGCCCAGTTGATGCGGGAAGGCGGACTCTACGCCCGCCTCGCGGCGCTGCAGTTCGATACGGACACGGCGGCCGAATAACAACCAGCGTCAGGGGGAGAGATACTTATGACGTGGGACCCGAATAACCCGGCCGAAGGACTGCGGCGCATCGTCACCGGACACGATGCCGAAGGAAAGTCGATCGTCGTGATCGACGGCCCACCGGCGGGCGCCGCCGGGGCGCTGCGGGAAATTTGGCAAACCGAGGGTGCGCTCGTCGACAGCCGCGGCACCGACGATGCGGGCGCCGGCCCCGTGGTCCTGTCGCCGCCTTCGGGTGGCAGCAAATGTCGCTGGTTCATCCTGCCGCCGCGCGACCCCAACATGTCGAAAGAAGATTTGGAAGCGTATTATGCCGCCGGGTTCGCCGCCATGAACGCCTCGCACGAACGCGTCGATACCAGCCGCGACCCGGCGATGCACAAAACCAAGACCATCGACTACATCGTCCTGCTATCGGGCAGGGTGACGCTGATGCTCGACAAGGAAGAGCGGGAGCTGAAGCCCTTCGACGTGGTCGTCCAGCGCGGCACCAACCACGCCTGGATCAACACCGGCAACGAGCCCGCCATATTCATCGGGGTTCTGATCGACGCGGAGGTGAGCTGAGGGACCGCTTGGCGGGGATCGTTCGATTAGTCATCCCTCGAGGACGCGGTGCCTCGAATCTCCTCGAGGACGGGCCGCAGATAGGCGGCGAATGCCTCGGGATCTTCGCTCATGGGAAAATGGCCGAGCCCCTTCATGATGGTGACCTTCGCCCCCGGGATCAGATCGGCCGCTATCCGGGTGTCCTCGGGCGAGGCCGAATAGTCGTACTCGCCCGTCAACATATAGAGCGGACATATGGAGGTATCGATACGTCCCACCCGGTCGCGGATATCGCCGTCGATCTGGTAAAAATAAAGGTCGCCGGTGAAGACGCCCGGCCCGCCCTGCATGTAGTGCCAAACGGTTTCCCACCTGCCTTCGTCGGGGCTGAGCGGCGAGACCAGTCCGTAGGCAAGCCCGCCACATACCTGGCCGCCATGCACGTCGGCATGGTTCAGCCAGCCGGCATCGTAGTAGCGCTCCACATGGGCCGCGGATTGAAGACCGATCAGCGCCCGGAACCTCTGCGGATGTTCCAGCGCCAGGTGCAGCACAATGCGCCCACCGATGGAACAACCCATGACCACCGGGTTATCCAGCCCGAGCGCCTCGACGACATCCAGGATCATGCCGGTATAGCCTTCGGTGGTGAGCCGGTACTCTTCGTTCTCCCAACCCACCGGCGGCGACGACTTGCCGTGCCATGGCATGTCGATGGCGATGACTCGGTAATGCCGCGTGATATCCGAATCGTTCAGCACACCACGGAATTGGCGGCCGTCGGAGCCGGCCGTATGAAGGCAGAGAAGCGGGATTCCCTCTCCAGCCTCTTCGAAATAGAGGCGGTGCGGGCGGCCGCCGATCCGGCAATGCAAATACCGGCCGACGACGGGTTCGATGCGTGGTTCGACACCGGCGCTCATGATGTTTCCGACAGCCGCCGCGGCGTTGCCAGCACCTGTTTGACGTAAAGCAGATTGGCCATCAAAGGCCGCAAGTCGCCATCGAAAGCGATCTCGCTTTTTCGCAGCAACGCGAAAATATCGTGATAGCCGGGCTCGGGTATCGCTTGCCAAAATCGCGCCCAAACCTCTTTCGACGCGCGCAGCGCGAACGACCAGCCGCGCATGACAAATGGTCCCTTTTCCACCGCCGTGATGGTGCCGCCATCCACACTTATCAAATACTGATCGTCGCCCACTTCCACCATGAACCGACAGTGCATGTGCCGGCCACGCCGCACGAGCGCCGTGTCGCCATTCACCAGCTCGGGCAGATTTTCAATCATCGCAACATTCCGGGCCAAACCACCTCACCGTTGCGTCAGCTTGAGCTCGATGCGGCGGTTCTTGCGATAGGCTTCGGGCGTAATAGCCTGATCGATCGGCTGGAACTCGCCAAAGCCGGTCGCCGCAAGGCGCGACGGCGGGATACCCTGGGACGTGAGGTAGCGCACCACCGAAATCGCGCGCGCCGTCGACAGTTCCCAATTCGACGGGAATGCGGCGTTCCTGATCGGACGCCGGTCGGTGTGCCCGTCCACGCGCAACACCCAGTCTATGTCCTTCGGAATCACGGCTGAAATTTCCTTCAGCGTGCGGGCCAAATGCGCCAGTTGGCGCGCGCCGCCCTCCTCCAGCGCGGCCGAGCCGGAGGCGAACAGGAGTTCCGACTGGAATACGAAGCGGTCGCCGACGACGCGGATATCCGCGCGGTCGCCAAGCAATTCGTGCAGCCGGCCGAAGAACTCGGACCGGTAGCGCTTGAGCTCCTGCACCTTTTCGGCCAGCGCCAGGTTGAGACGCCGGCCCAGATCGGCGATCTGCACCTTCTGGTCCTTGGCCCGCGCCTCCGAGGCGTCGAGCACCTGCTGCAGCGAGGCGAGTTGCCGGCGCAGCGCCGCGATTTGCGCGTTCAGGAGATTGATCGAGGCCCGCGCCCGTTCGGACAGGCGCTGCTCCTCGACAAACGCCCGCCGCGTTTCCCGCTGGCTTTCGCGCGCCGCGCCGAGTTCGCTGTCCAGCCTGTTCGCCCGCGCGCGGCTCGCCGACAGATCGGCTTGGAGACCTTTCGAGCGTTCCGCCGCCGCCGCGAGATCACGCTCCAGGCTCCCGCGCCGCCGCAGCGCGGCGGCAAGATCGTCCTCCAGACTCGTGGCTCGCTTCTTGCTGGTCGCGAGATCGGA
>CBDVDY010000052.1:0-14243 GCA_965372875.1 uncultured Alphaproteobacteria bacterium
CCTGGACCGCGAAGACGGTGCAGGACTTGACCGACTTGCCGTCGAGATCGACCGTACAGGCGCCGCAATGGCTGGTCTCGCAGCCGATATGCGGTCCGGTGACGTTGAGCTGTTCGCGCAGGAAATGGATCAGCAGCGTGCGCGGCTCGGCCTCGCCCGATATCTCGGCGCCGTTGAGGGTGAACGATATCTGCGTCTTCGCCATGGCTAGGCCCCCCCTGCGCGGGATACGGCCGCGAGGATCGCGCGGCGGGTCATGATTCCGGCCATATTGGTCCGGTATTCGGCCGGACCCCGTAGATCGTCGGCCGGATTGGTGATCGCCATGGCCAGGCGACCGGCCTCGGCGGCGGCGGCGTCATCGACCGCCTTGCCGACCAGCGAGGCGGCCGCGTCGGCGGCGTCGAGCGCGCAATCGCCGACATTGGTAAGCGCGATGGAGGCGCTGGCGCATTTGCCGCCGTCGATGGTCAACACCACCGCCGCGGCGGCGGTGGCATAGTCGCCGACCTTGCGCTTCAGCTTCTGGTAGGACCAGCCGTGGCCCGAAGCCGGCGTCGGGATGCGGATTTCGACCAGCAACTCGTCGTCGCCGAGATCGGTGTCGTAGGTGCCTTTGTAAAAGCCCCGCGCCTTGCTCTCGCGCGCGCCGCCCTTGCCACGCAGCACGTAGGTGGCGTCGAGCACCATCATGATCGCCGGGTCGTCGTTGCCCGGGTCGCCGTTGGCGACGTTGCCGCCCAGCGTGCCGCAATAGCGCACCTGCGGGTCGGCGATCAGTTCCGCCGCCTCGGTCAGGATCGGGCACTGGCTTCGCACCAGATCGGAGGCCAGAAGCTCTGCCTGGGTGGTGCCGGCGCCGATGACGATGTTGCCGCCATCCTCGCGGATACCCTGCAAATCGGAGATGCCGCCGATGTCGATGAGATGCGCCGGCACCGCCAGGCGCAGCTTCATCATCGGGACCAGGCTGTGGCCGCCGGCCAGAACCTTCCCCTCGTCGCCGAATTTGCCGAGCAGATCGACGGCCGCGTCGATGCTGTCGGGCCGGTGGTATTCGAAATTACCCGGTATCAAAGGTTCCTCCCCTATCCCAGAGTCACGGGATATGTATTTTGGTTGTCGTACCGCACTTTGGACGGTTTCTTGACTGACATACTGCGGAAAATCGTTCGCCCGCGCAACCGCCGCGATAAAAAAAAGACCGTCGCGCCGAATTCCCAGTGTACGGCTCCGATTTAATGTCTGGTGCCCACGATTGGGGCGCGCCACACTGTTGGCGAAGGCGCGCCGCGCGCGGCTTTGGACGGCGGCCGAACCCGGTCAATACCTGCAAGGGAGAACCCGATGAGCGATAGCGAACGCGCCCAACGCGGAAATGAAATGCGCATGAAACTATTCGGCGTGGCGCCGGAAGCATCCGAAAACTTCAAGGACATTATGGAGGTGACGGTCGAGCATTTGTTCGGCGATATCTGGACCCGCGCCGGACTGGCGCTGCGCGACCGGTCGCTGATAACCGTGGCAACGCTCATTGCGCTCAATCGGGAGGCGCAGCTCCGCGTCCACCTTCGCGGCGCGCTCAACGTCGGCGTCGGCCGCGAAGAGATCAAGGAAATGATCATCCACCTGGCGCATTACGCCGGCTGGCCGGCCGCGATGACGGGCATGAGGATCGCGGACGAAATCTTCAAGGAACAGGACGCGAAAGCCGGGAGTTAGCCGCCATTGAGTTTCAGGAGCTTGGCCGCGTTGCCGCCATAAATTTTTTCGCGATCGGCGTCGGAGATATCGAGATTGTCGATCACCCGGATGGTCTCGCGGATGTACATCGGCCCCTTTTCCGGATCGAAGGGAGAATCGGAGGCGAACACCACCTTGTCGGCACCGAAGAAATCGAGCCCGCAACGGGTCGCGGAATCCGAGCCGAAGACCGCGGTGTCGGCGTAGAAATCCTTGAAGTAGTCGATCGGCCGCTTCTTCAGGCTCTTCAGCAGCGCGAAATAATCCTCGTCCGTGGTGCGCGTGCCGAGCTGGTCCCAGCCCGCCCCGACGCGGCCTTCGAAATACGGCGCCATCGCACCCATGTGGTGGGTGATGATCTTGATGTCGGGGTGCTTGTCGAACAGGCCCGAGAAGACCAGCCGCGACATCGCCACGCTGGTCTCGTAGGGCCAGCCGAAGGTCCACCAGATTTCGTATTTCGATTTCTCCTCGCCGGGGTAGTCGGAAAAGCCCGCGCCGCGCGCCGGATGCAGCCAGACGGGCGCATCGTATTCCGCCATGGCGTCCCAGATCGGCATGAAATCGTCCTCGTCCAACGGCCGCCCGGCGGCATTGGAGTACACCTGAACGCCGCCGGCGCCGAGATCCTTCATCGTGCGGTGGACCTCGGCGATCGCGGCCTCGGGGTTGTTCATCGGCAGCGAGGCGACGAAGCTCGGGAAGCGGTCGGGGTGCTTGCCGACCAGCTCGGCCATGCCGTCATTGCCGATCTGGGCCAGTTCGGGCGAAATTTCGGGGCTGGCCAAAACCTCGATCGGCGGCGAGGCGAGCGACAGAACCTGTTGGTATTCGCCGAACGAATCCATGACCTTGAAGCGGATATCGAGGTCGGTGAGGATCGGGATGTCGCGCACCCGCTTGCCCATGTCCTTGAATTTCGGGGCGACCTCCAGCATCCGGTCGAAGAACCGTTGTGGAAAAATGTGGTTGTACATGTCGATCTTCATGGCAAGGCCTCCCGTATCGCAATGCTGCTAATTTGGCCGCCAGACGCGGCGAAACATGGTTATCACATACCGGGCGCGGTTGCCGACGACAAAACGTGGCCGATATCGAAATTCAGCTTTTGTTAGGAGATTCACGACCTAAATAGTGAATTGCGGGCGCGACGCCGCGAAGCAGGAAACCGACGGACCATGACGACCCAGTACGCAGCCTTGACCGACCGCAGGGCCGAGGAACGCATCGCGTCGCTGCTCACCTTTCCCCTGCGCTTCGTGATCTTCGCCGCCACCTGGATCGCGCTTTGTGGTCGGGGCCGGAAGGTTGCGCTGGCCTTGGCGCACAGCCGCGTCGGCCGCGTCTGGGAACGGCGTGGCCGCCTGAACAAGGCGATTGCCCGCTACCGCCGGGCGCTACAGATCAATCCGGACTGTATCGAATCGCGCCGCAATCTGGGCAAGGTGCTGATCGCCAAGCGGAAGTTCCTGGACGCCGTGATTCAATTCGAAGAGGTGCTGGCGCTCGATCCCGACGATGGCGAGGTGCTGGCCACGCTCGATCACCTGTCGGAGGAGTCCGGCGAAAGCTGAGGGCCGGGTTCTTTGGCCTGCGGCCGGCCGCGCGCCCGTTATACCAAGGATTAATCCTGGCTGGCGGCGATCTGGGCGCGTACCGCGCCGCTCACGAATTGCTCGAATATTCCTTCCAGCGCCGCGCTCATGGCCGTGACCGATGCGTCGACACCGGGGCCGCCGCTGGGCCTTTCGGCGGTAAAGGTGTCGATGACGATGGGCCGGCCGTCGGAGAGCCGCACCATGGCCAGTTCGATCTCGACGAATACCCGGGGCGGGCCGCCGCCGAGCAGCCGCTCGAGCCGCTTGATTCTTCCGGTGACTTCGAAATCCGGCCGCACCCGCATTTCCGGCGTGACGACCGTACCGGCGATGCCGCGGCCACGCAGATAAGCCACCATCTGGCTCTGCAGCATGCTGGGCGGCGGATCGGTCCAGAAATGATAGTCGTGCTGTTGCAGCTCGTGCGATTTGCCGCTGGCGCTGAACAGGATCGGCCGCTCGCGCAGCAACGCGTCGGCTTCCAGCCGGTTTACCGAGACCACCCCCGGGAACGCCGCGCCGCCGGACGCGGCCGGCGCCGGCACCAGCAGGCGGTAATAGTGGTCGCGCGGCGGGGGTGGCGGAGCCGAACCGAAACAGCCCGCCAGCAGGCCGGCCAGCGCGCCGAGAATTGCCAATCGCCTCATTGCGCCTCTCCGCTCTGCACGGAAATGTTTGCCTGGGGCTCGCCCTGGTCCTGGCCGCCACCGTGCCGGACCTCCTTGCGCGGGGTACCGCCCAGAAGCAGCCCAGGATTGCCGCGAATTTGCCGGCTGAATTCGTTGAGGTTGCGCGCCGCGCCGTCGAGGTTGTGGTTGATGGTGTCGATATTCTGGGCCACCGATTTCAGTATGTAGCGGAAGTCCTCGATTCCGTCGGTGACGTTGGCGCTGTTCTCGTCGACCAGCGCGTCCACCCGGGCCGCAAGTTCCCTGACCCGGTACGACGCCTCGTTCAGTCGCTCGCTCATCGAGCCGAAATCGACCACCATCGCGTTGATCGTATCGACGTTGGCCGGCGACAGGATACGCTGGACGGCGTCCATGCTCTCGTTGAGCCGGCGGGAAAAGCTCCCGAGCTCGAGCAACAGCGGCCGCACCAGCTCCTGGTTCACGTTGCTGATTTCGTCGGCCACGCGGGTGATGGCCGAGAAGATATCGGTCGACGGCACGCTGGCCAGCTGCCCGCCGGGCTCCACCACGCTCTCGCTTTTGCCACTCTCGATGTCGACGGTGCGGGCGCCGAGAAAGCTGGACTTGCCGATGCGGGCGATACTGTCCGCCGGAATCCGCCATCCCTCGTTGATCGCGACGGTGACGCGGAAACGCATCCCGCCCTGGTCCGCAAACGGCTCGATATTCTCGACCTGGCCGATCGGATAGCCTTCGAAACGGACCTGGGCGCCGAACTTCACGTCGGCGACATTATCGAAAACGATGGTGTAGGTTTCGCTCGGCCCGGTCTTGCCGGTAATCAGCGTCATCGCGACTACCACCGACGCCAGCATGGCCGCGACGAACAGGCCGATCGCAACGTAATTCAGATTGTGTTTGCGCATTGCGTATCCGTCCTGTCTCTCGCGGCGCCGCCCGGCGGCGGCTTACGCGTCCCCCGTCAAGCGGCGCAGATACTCCGCGGGGTCGAGATTTTCCGTCCTGGCGCGCCGGTTCAGGAAATCCTGGATGCGTGGATCGCCGCTTTCGCGGATACCGTCGGTGGTATCGTCGGCCAGGATGGAACCCTGATCGAGAATGATGATGCGATCCGCGATCTTGAAGGCGCTCGGAACCTCGTGGGTCACGACGACGACGGTCATATCCATGGCCGCGCGAAGCTGCAGGATCAAATCATCGAGCGCCGACGAGATCACCGGGTCCAGCCCCGCCGACGGCTCGTCGAAGAACAGCAGACTGGGGTCCATGACGATGGCGCGCGCCACCGCCGCCCGCTTGAGCATGCCGCCGGAAAGTTCGGCCGGCATGAGGTCGCCGAAGCCCGAAAGGTTGACCACCTCGAGCTTCATGCGGGCGACGATGTCCATGGTTTTTTCGTTGATGTCGGTGTGCTCGCGCAGCGGCAGCTTGATATTGTCGGCGACGTTCAACGAGCTGAACAACGCCCCGCCCTGAAAAGCGACGCCGATCTTGCGCCGCAATTTCTCCAGCTCCATCGCCGGCATTTCATTGATGTCGCCGCCGAGCAGCCGCACGGTCCCCGTGGCCGGTCGTTCGAGCCCCACCAGATGGCGCAGAAGCGTGCTTTTGCCCGCCCCGCTGCCGCCCATGATCACGACGATTTCGCCCTGCCGCGCCACCATATTGATGTCGTGCAGAATCTTCCGCCGCCCGTAATAGGCGTCCAGATTTCGGACTTCGACGACCGGCGGCGGCATCGTGCCGCCCGCCGCCTCGGGCTCCGCGATATGGCTGTCGAGATGGCTCATGTCAGCCGGTCACGGCAAATGCGAAAATCATGTCGGCCACGATGATGGCCGAAATCGAATGCACGACCGCCCGCGTGGTGGCCCGGCCGACGCCCTCGGCGCCACCGACGACCCGCGAGCCGTTGACCACGCCGATCAGCGCGATCAGCACGGCGAAAATCACGCTCTTGCCAAGGCCATGCAGGATGTCGTTGGCGGAGACGATCCGGAGTACGTCGGAGACGTAGGCGGCCAGCGACGAGTCGAGCGCCGCCGAGACGTAGAGCCCGGACGCGGCCAGCGAGACCAGACAGGACCAGACGGTCAACGCCGGCACCATGACCACCATTGCGACCAGCGCCGGCGCTACCAGAAAGCGGACGGGATAGATGCCGATCACCCTGAGCGCGTCAACCTCCTGGTTGATCGTCATGGTGGCGATCCTGGCGGCGAGCGCCGAGCCGGACCGGCCGGAAATCAGGATGCCGATGATGAGCGGCGCGAATTCGCGCGTCACCGAAAGCCCGATGCCGACATAGGCGAAGGATTCGGCGCCGAACAGACCGAGCGAATAAAGGCTCTGAATCGCCAGCATGATGCCGATGGTGATCGACAAGAGCGTGGCGATGGGAAGCGCCTCGATGCCGATCTGCATCATCTGGTCGAATACCGCGGACAGGCGCACCGGTTGGCGGCGGCGGCGGCCGATGGCCAGCCATTTCAGGCTCTCGCCCAGGAGTCCGGCAGCGTAGCCAAGCTCGTCGAATCCGCGGACCGTGCCACGCCCCATTTTCTCGAAAACGTGGATCATGAATTACGCGCCCCCGCTCAACCGGACGCCAGCGCTGAATCGAGATCGCTGTGGATGGCGAACACCTTGTCGAGCCGCGCCAGCCTGAGCACCCGCATGGCCTGCTGGCTGACCGCGACGAGCAGCAAATCGGTGCCATTGTCGCGAGCGACCTGCAGCGCCTCGACCAGGCTGGCAATGCCGGAGCTGTCGATGTAATCGACGGCCGACAGGTCGACCAACACGTCCTTGCCGGCCGCGACCTGTTCGAGCAGCACGTCGCGTATTTTGGCGCTGTGCTCGAGATCCACGTCGCCCTCGAGCCGGACCACCAGCTTGCCTTGTTGCTCGCTTATCGAATCCGTTATCGAATCCGTCATGACCGCTCACTTGGCTCGTTTGACCATTTCGAGGACATTGCCGCCGCCGTCGGCGACTTCGCGAAACTCCGCCGAATCCATGATTTCCCGGATGAAATGCGTGCCCAGCCCGCCGGGCCGCAGATCGTCGAGGTCGCGGGGCCGGACGGTGGCCGGATCGATCGGCGGCGCGAAATCGCGAAGGCGGACGAGCATACCGTCGTCGCGCCGGAATATTTCTACAACGATATCGCCGTCGGCATCGCCGTTATAGGCATGGACGATAACGTTCTGGCAGGCTTCGCTGACCGCCAGGACGATGTCCTCGGCCTCCTCTTCGACGAAATCGCACATTTGAGCCGCCGCGCGCACGCCGGGGCGCAGCAGCTTGATCCGGTCGGCGCGGGCCGGCACCCTGATTTCGAGCAAGGCTTCGGGCGCGGCGTCCGACAGCAGACTCCCGAAAGGCGTGTCGTAGCCCTCCGGCGGCGTCCAGGCGCCGTCTATGGCCAGAACGGTCAGGTCGTCGCGCAGTTCCCAGCCCGATTGGTCGAGCTCGGCGAGCATCGAGCGCAACCGGCCGTCCAGGGTGGCCTCGTTGGACGCCTCGACCAGCTGTATCAGCCCATCGACCCCCAGATTCTCGGTGCCGCCATAGCGATATTCGGTGAGGCCGTCGCTGAACACATAGAACTCGCCGCTCTCGAGGTAGGTATCGTTGGTTTCGAATTGGATGCTGGGCAGAATGCCAAGCGGTGGCGCGTCCGCCAGATAGGTCAGGTATGAGCGGTCGGCCCGGCGCAGCAAGGGCGGCTCGTGGCCGGCATTGGCGAAACGCAGGCGACCGGTCCAGGGCTCGTAGATTCCGGCCACCATGGTCACGAACATGCCGCGGCTCGCGGTTTCGTATATCTCGCGGTTGATGAGCTTCAACAGCGCCGCCGGATCGTCGATGCTCTTGCCAAGGCAACGGAACAGGCTCGCCGTCTTGGCCATCAGCAGCGCCGCGTTCATGCCCTTGCCCGAGACATCGCCGAGCGCGAAGGGAATGTGCCCGTTCGGAAGCCGGAAGAAATCGAAAAAATCTCCCGAAACTTCGCGTATCGGCCGGTTGATGCCGACCACCGGAAACGTGCCGGGCTCGGGCGAGGGCAACAGTTTTCGCTGAATTTCGGCGGCCAACTCCAGCTCGCGGCTGACCCGCTCCTGGTCGGCCTGTTTTTCCGCCAGGCGGGCGCCGGCGATGGCCGACGCGGTGGTCCCGGCGGCCGCCAGCAGCAAGTGCCGGTCGGCCGGCGCGAACGCCTCGCCGCCCCGCTTGTTGAGAAGCGCTACCGTACCGACACAATGATCGCCGGCACCGAGCGGCGCGCACAGGATCGAACGCACCGCGAAATCTCCACCATCTCCGCCGGCTGCCGGGAAGTCGCATTCGGAGTCGCCGGATCCGGCGCATGCGAGGACTTGCCCGCCGGCGCCGCGGCCGACGATGCCCTGGCCAAGGATGGCCCGCGCGCCGACGAACCCGACCTCGCCGGCCGAGGCGCGGCAGGTCAGTCCATCGCCCTCGTCATCCATCAGGAACATCGCTCCAGCCTCGGCGTCAAGGAACCGGGTGATCTCCTTTACCGCCGTGTTCAGGGTCGTCTCGAAGTCGGGCATTTCGGCAAGTCTGGCGCTGAACACGGCGAGGAATTCCAGATATACGGAAAAATCTTTGTCCACTGGTCGGTTCGTTCGTGGCGATGCAGGGCCGGCCCGCAAGCGGGTTTACCTGCCCAGCCATAGCTATATCCGAGGATTCCTTACTGGATGGTGAAGCGATGGTTAATACCAAGTCTCACCGATATTGACCCATTTGATGGCGGCGGCTTTCGGGGCAAAAGGAAAAGTGTTTAAGGATTGTTAAACCGGCCCTGCGACAGTGCCCGGATGCGCCTCCCTGGCCACGCACCACAGGCAGCGATCATGAAAATCGAGCAATTCGGGGGAGGCAGGAACTTCTATGCCGAGCGCCGCGAGGCGCTTCATGCGCTCATCGACTACACCAAGCGGCCCGACGGCCGGCCGTGCCCGGGCTGCGACATGCGCTGCCCAAGTTGCGGCTCGACAAGCTGCCTGTGCAACTGCCGGCCGGACTGCCCGCAAGCGCCGCTGGCCCTCTCCTCCGATGCCGAAAAATTTCCGATCGAAGAGGGGATCGTCCCGCTCGTCTTTGCCCTCAACAATCTGGAAATCGGATCGCCCTGCTGGTCCTGCGAAGGGCATCCGGGTCTCGACGAATCGCCAGGGAAGCTGCCGCAGGTGTGGTTCTACGTCCGCCATCTGGTCTATCCCGACCTGTTGGCGCGGTACCTTTGGCAACTCCATTTCCGCGAGCATATCGGCAACCTTTGGAAGGTCGCCGTGGTATCGACCGACAACAATGTCGACACCACGTTCGCCATCGCCCCGGATCCGTCGGACGGGCCCCCGGACCTTGCCAGCTTGCGCCGGGATATCCGGATCATCGGCGAACGCATGTCCAAGGATATCGGCGAAATCGCGCGCAACAACATTGCGGAAATCGAGAACGCAATATGCCGCACAGACTGACTATTGGCGAAGCCGCCCTCGACCAACTATCGCGCAACCCGCGCGAGATTGTCGAGGGCAAGATCAACGGCAGCCGATATCGGGCCGGCATCGCTATTCCCGATTACGCGCGTAATATCGCCAGCCACTTCGCCAGCATTGGCGCGGCTAACCTGGACGACATCTGCCGCCGCGCCTCGGTCCCGTTCCAATTCCCGAATTTCGGCCTGTTCTGCGAGTTCGACCACCCCATCGACCTCGCTATATACGCCGAGGACATGACCCTCGACGATGACTTGCGGCGGATGCTCGCGCGGTTCGGCCCGGTCATCATCCGCAACGCCCACCTGCCACGGGACGGTCAGGCGGAAGGCCAGCGCAACATCTTTCCGCATCTCAATTTTCATTTCGACCGGGGCGCCAACCAGCCGACGCAGTACTCGCTCTTCACCCGCGACCCGTTCGATCCCGTGCAGGCGCAGCCGCGCCAGTCCTCGACCGTTTTCGTGGCCAATATCGTCGCCCACCTGCAATACGCCAAGGAACAAGGAACCCGGCCCGAGGCGGAGAAAAGGCGATCGCGATACGACATTTTCATGGACGAACCGATGGACGATGTGCTGGGCCGGATCGTGCTCGAACACGCCTGGGACCGGCCCCAAGGCACCGGCGAGATTTCGCTGTTGCATAACCGCGCCGTACTGCACGCCAGCTATTACCGGAAAAAGGACACCAAAGGCTATCCGATCGGCGTGCGCTACCTGAAATAGCCGGGAATCGGCCCCCCCCCAAACGGCGGAGGCGGTCCGGTCCTCGAATGGCGGCCGGCGACCCGATTGCCACCATAACGGATTATTCACGTTTAGAAATTAATCTAAGGGTATCTAGCCCCGGCGGTCCGTCGCCGGAGACCGGCTGTGACGGCCGGTTTTGGGATGGGCCCCTAGAGATTTGGAACGGCACGCCGCGATGAACACTATTGTCATGATCTCCATCGCCATAAGCGTGTTCGCCTTCGGCGCGGCGCAAATCCTGCTGCTGCGCTTCAAGGATTGGCGGTTCGGATTTCTGGCCGCGCTCACCGCCTTTCTGACGGCGGTGATGCTGGCTTATCAGAGTCTTCAGTTGCTGGCCGAAAAAATGGGCTGGGTTATCCCCATGGTCGGTGAGGACTCCGATTATCCGGGGCTGATCGTCAGCGTCATCGCGTTGGTCGCGGTGTTCTTCCTGGAGCGCCTGCTCCGCGAGCGCAGACAAGCCGAGCGGAGCTTGCGGCTACCCCAGTTCTCGATCGAACGGGCGGCGGTCTGCGCCTTCTGGATTTCGCCCGACGGCCGGCTTAATTTCGTCAACGACCGTGCCTGCGCGTCGCTGGGCTACGAGCGCGAAGAGTTCCAGGGCATGAACATCCTCGACATCGACGTTGACATGGAGGCCAAGGTCTGGAAACGCCAATGGAAATCGCTCAAGGACAAGGGCTCCCTCACCTTCGAGGCGCGCTACCGCACCAAGGACGGGCGCATCATTCCGATGGAGGTGACCGCCAACCACCTCGAATTCGACGGCGAGGAATACAATTGCGCGTTCGCCCAGGACATAACCGAGCGCAAACAGGCGGAAGCGGAAATCCGCACCGCCATTGAGCAGACGGCGCTGGCCAACCGCGCCAAATCCGAATTTCTGGCCAACATGAGCCACGAATTGCGCACGCCCCTGAACGGCATCATGGGCTTTTCCGAGGCCATGCGCCTGGAAATGTTCGGCCCCCTGGGCCACAGGCAATACAAGGATTACGCCGAGCACATTCACCAGAGCGGTAAGAACCTGTGGTTGGTCATCAACGACATCCTCGAGTTGTCGAAACTGGACGCCAGCGAATTCCGGCTTTCCGAGAAGGAGATCGACGTCGCCGACACCGTGCGCGAATCGCTCGCCCTGGTGCATGAGCGGGCCGAGACCGCGGGCGTTTCCCTGACGACGACCATCGCGAGCGATGTTCCCAAGCTCTTCGCCGACGCACGGGCGGTCAAGCAGATCCTGGTCAACCTGCTGTCGAACGCGGTCAAATTCACGCCGGAGGGAGGCGACATCACCGTGCGGGCCGATCTCGCGCCGGACGGTAAGCTGGTGTTCCAGGTCGCCGATACCGGCATCGGCATCGCCAAGCCGGATATGGAGAAGGCGCTGGCCGATTTCGGCCAGGTCGACAGTCGGCTGAGCCGCAAATACGAGGGTACCGGCCTCGGCCTGCCGTTGTGCAAGCGGCTCGTCGCGCTCCATGGCGGCGCCATCCGCCTCGACAGCGAGGTCGGAGTCGGCACCACCGTGAGCGTCGAATTTCCGGCCAGCCGCCTGGTCGGCCCCGGGGACGACCAGCATGCGAGCGAGGGCGCTCGGCTGACGGAAACCGCCGGTCAAATTCAGACCACGGTCGAACGCACCGAGCCGCCGCTGCCCGCGGCGGCAGCTGCACACGCCTTTCGCCGGTAATCCGGCTTATCGAGCCATTTCCGCGCTGCCAACCGGCGGCCGGTGGACACGCGCCCGGCCGGCGGATAGTACTATCCCCAACGGCGGCCCGCGCGGGCCGGCCCGGCACGACGGCAAACGACGGGGGAATCACGATGCAAATCCAAGCCAACGGCATTTCCGTCAATTACAAGGTGGACGGGCCCGAGGGCGCGCCCGTCGTCACCATGAGCCATTCGCTGGCCGCCAACCTCGATATGTGGGAACCGCAGGTGGCGGCGCTTTCGGACCGCTATCGCGTGGTGCGTTACGACAGCCGCGGCCACGGCGGCACCGACGCGCCGGATGGCCCCTATACGCTGGATATGCTGGCCGACGACGCCCGCGCGTTCCTCCAGGCCCTGAACATCGAGCGCAGCCACTTCGTCGGCCTGTCGATGGGCGGCATGCTGGGTCAGAATCTGGCGCTTCGGCACCCGGAAATGTTCTTGAGCCTGTCGCTCTGCGACACCTCCGCCAAAATGCCGCCGGACGCCGTGGCCAACTGGGATGCACGCATCGGCGTGGCCCGGGACAAGGGCATGGGGGCCCTTGTCGACGGTACCATCGAGCGCTGGTTCACCGCGCCCTTCCGCGACGCCAACGCGCACGTCGTCGACCCGGTACGCGAGATGATCCGGACGACGCCGGTGGCCGGCTTTAACGGCTGCTGCGACGCCCTGAAGACGCTGGACCTGATCGACGAGATTTCGGCCATCGACCTGCCGACGCTGATCATCGTGGGCGCCCAGGATCAGGGCACGCCGGTCGCCGCGTCCGAGGCCATCGACCAGCGGATCGCGGGCTCCAAGCTGGTGGTCCTGGACGACGCCGCGCACTTCTCGAACCTGCAGCAGCCCGACGCCTTCAACGCCGCGCTCGGGGGCTTCATCGACGGGCTGGAGAATTAACCGGATTTTGGCGCCGAAATCCGGTCGAGCCAACGAGTGAGCGCTGCCGCCGTGCGGCGGGATCAGGCTGCGCGACGGCCCTTCAGGATGTCGTCATACGCTTCGAGATGCCGGTCCACGGTCCGGTCGAGACTGAATACCCGTTCGACGTATTCGTAGCCTCGCCTGCCTCGTTTCCGCCATTCGTCGTTTTCGAGCAGGAAACGCAGCCCCGCCTCCAATTGTCCTTCCTCGACGCAGCAGCCGAAGCGAGAGGTCAGGCCATCCGGATCGCTGAAACTGAGCACGGCGCACTTGTGGGCAAGCGCCTCGATGAACACGTTGGGCAACGCCTCCCTGGCCGCGGTATTCACCAGAACCCAGCTTTCGTCCAGAATTTCGAACAGGCGGTTTGACTCGAATTGGTTTATGACGCCCGGCATGTCCAGGTTCGGAATATCGCCATACGTCTCGCGCAGCCGCCTGTCGCGTACTGCATCTTGCGAACCGCCCACCGCCACGAACCGGACATCGGGAAACTTAAGCGCAATATCAAAGAACAATTCCGGGCGCTTGCGCGGGTCCCACCGCGCGACGAAGCAGACGGTCGGCCGCTGGGCCTTGGTGGATTGCTGGGCGATCGCGACGGGCGTTGGCAGGAATTGAGGCGGCCGCTTCAGGCGGTATTTCTTGGCCACCTTCGGCGCCAGGAACTGGGCCGCGCAAAACAGCGCATCGCCATTTAGGACCGCGCGCCTGACCAGGCCGTTGTCAATGTAAGCGGAATAGAGAATAGCGCCGAGCTTGGAGAACAGGCTGCCGCCACCGGTTATGGCGTAGCGCAGCTCGGTCCAACGATCACCCAAATCCAGCGGGTCCCTAAAGGTGATCACGTGCGCTCGGTCCGGCATGGCCCGCATGGCCAGGTACGTGCCCATGGAAGTGTCCTGCGAGTGATAGATGTCCGCGTCGCAGTTCCGGAACGCTTTCATGGCGGCGGACATCGACCAGCCGGGGACGCCGACGACCCGGATTCCGTCGAGCGTGAATTCCGATTTTGCGGCCGAACGCGGCAGCGGCACCACGGCATGGACCTCGTGTCCGCGGCGCGCCATCTCGCGCCCTAGAATCCGCGTCGCCCGGCCGAAACCGCCGAACTTTTTGACGCCAAATATTTCTATGCAGACGAAACAGACGCGCAAGGCGGTAACTCCGACGGAGTCGAGCCGGCAACATACCGCGATTGTATGGCCGGTCAAGCGCATGCAAGGTTGAATAGGAATTCGTTAAGGAGGTGGACGGTGGCCGGCACAATCCCCTCGCGACTCGGCCGGCATGAGGTGCTAAAATATTATCGGT
>CBDVDY010000053.1:0-14032 GCA_965372875.1 uncultured Alphaproteobacteria bacterium
TAAACCTGGGGCACGCCCGGGACGCGGTGGCGGGCGCGCCAGCCGGCGGCGAGCCGAACCAGCTCGGGCCGCTCGAGGCGCGCCATCCAGGCCCGCGCGTTGGCGCAGGCGCTGGACTTGAACCGCCGCCGCCAGAGCGCGAGGTCCCAGGGAGCGGGCGTGAGCCGCATGGATCGGCCGCGGTCGGGGAGGAAGAGCCAGGCCGCGGCCGGGCCGTCCGCCGCCTCCACCTCGGCCAGCCGGACCGTGTAATCGTCGCTCTCGTAATAGCTGATGCGGGCGGCGGCGGTCTCGCCCAGCCCGCGGGCCAGGCAGCCGTCGGTGCGCCCGCGCGGGTCCGGGATCAGCGCCGGATAGCCGCGACCGGCGATGCGGACCCGGCGATAGCCGGACAGAACAGCCGGCGCGATCGTCCCCACCGGCGCCTCGCCGCCGAGCACGATCGCGCGCAGATCGGCGTCGCGCAACGTGCCGTAAAAGAAGAACGAAAACATGGCCCCAGGTTATACCAAATCTCACTGATAGCGATCGCGCGGCGCAATTCGGTGGGATGATCTTTCGACGGGCATGCGGTTATAATACCGGCCACAACGCGTGACGCGCGACCGTCCAACCCTGCCCGTCCGCACTGGGAGACCGTCATGATCAAACTTGGTTTTATTGTGGTTGCGCTTTCGGCCCTCGCCGCGGGCTCGGGCGCCGATGCCGGCGAACGTCTGTCGGGGGAAAAGCTCAAGGCCGAATACAGCGGCGTCCGGATCTACGCCAACACGCCCAGCGGCCGGGTCGTGCAGCACGATTACAACAAGGACGGAAGCATCGCCGGAACCGTCGGCGGCAAGAGCCGGGCCAAGGATCTGGACAAGGGGAAATGGTGGGTCGAGGGCGACACGCTGTGCCGGACCTGGACCAGCTGGCGCAACGAAAAGCCCGACGCCTGCTTCAGCGTCGAGAACGAGGGCGATACCGCCACTTGGTACCGGTCGGACGGCAGCGTCTATCGAGTATGGCGCGTGGCGCGGTCCAGCCCCGGCTCGCAGGTCGATTATCAGGACCTGCCCCGCTGCGCCGACGTCGGCGGCTACGAAGCCTACATGAAAAAGACCGGCAAGGCGTGCAAGGTCCAGTAAGCCGGGCAATCGGCCGATCCGCCGGATTTTGTGGAATTTGGCCAATTCGCCGGATTCTGCAATAATTCGAACCGCACGCCGAGGTTAACCGGGTCGCCCCGGCCGCCTCGTCAATATAGGATCGAAGAAAATTAAATCAGACGGGAGGAAACACATGAAACGCGTATTAACCACAATTGCCGTTGCGGTCGCTTTTGGCGCCACGGCGCTGGTACCCGCCGGCGGCGCGCAGGCGGCGGAATTTTCCTGCAGGACGGCCAAGCTGATCGTGCCTTGGGGCCCGGGCGGCGGCACCGCGGTGCTATTCGGCCTGTTCGAAAAGTACCTCAACGAGCACGGCGCCAAGCCCAAGATCAAGGTCGTGACCATCCCGGGCCAGGCGGGCAACAAGGGCGCCAAGGTGGCGGTCAAGGCCAAGGCCGACGGCTGCACCCTGTTCGCCATCCACCAGAGCGCCATTATCGGCTATCTGGCCAAGCGCGTGAAATTCAACTGGGACGCTTTCGATACGGTCGCCCATCTGACGGTGACGCCCAGCATCCTCGCGGCCAGCCCCAAGGCACCGTTCGACAATTTCGATCAGATGCTGTCCCACGTGAAGGCCAATCCGGGCGAGGTCAGGACCGGCGCCTCGATCGGTGCCACGAGCCATTTTCTCTGGGTGATTTTCGGCGATAATACCGGCACGTCGTACAGGTTCGTCCCGGTCCAGGGCGGCACCGGCAAACGCAAGCAGCTGTTGATGAACGATACTTTCCAACTCGCCGAGATGAACGAGGCGGCGGCGGGCAAGGAACTCAAAAGCGGCGCGCTGAAGCCATTGGCCATTGCCGCCGCGAAGCGCTCGCCCGCGTTTCCGAATATTCCGACTTTGCGCGAAAAGGGCATCGATCAGATTCAGGCGCTGAACCGGGGCATCGTCGTGCCCAAGGGCACGCCCAAGGATTTGATCGCGCACTGGGCGGCCGTGTTCGCAAAGCCGCTCAAGGACCCGGCGTTCCGGAAACAGATCGCCGCCAAGGGCACCGGGCTGCAATATCTCGGCCCAAAGGCCTATGCGGATTGGTTCAAGGCCGAGACCGATCTGTTCACCAAGGTATACGCGAGCCTCGACAAGTAGCGGCCCGCGTGAAAGTGCGTAGGGCGGTCCGGGCGGCGAAGCCCGGACCGCCCGTCGGGCTCTGCCAGACGAAACTGCGATGAAACGCCTCAACCGCGACACCCTGATCGCCATCGTGCTGCTGGTGTTTTCCGGCGTGTTTCTTTATTCCAGCCTCGGCATCAAGACACCGGAATACGAAAAGTTGGCGCCGGGCCAGATGGATCCGTCGTTTTGGCCGCAGCTGATACTCATCGCCCTGGCAATCATGTGCGGCATTTATCTGGTGCAATCGCTGCTCGTCCCGGCGGTTCCGCGCGAGAGGCGCGGCGGGCTGGCGGGCTGGTATCGCCACTACCGCAATCCGATCTGGTGTTACGCGGCGTTTCTCGCCTTCCTGCTGCTGCTGCCGATGCTGGGCATGCTGGTCGCGGGCGCGTTGTTCGTTTTCGGGCTGATGACGCTTCTGGGCGGACGCGACCGCGCGGCGCTCAAGCACCACGCCCTGGTCACGCTGGCAACCGTCGGCGGCATGTGGTTCATCTTCGCCTGCGGGCTCGAGGTGCAGTTGCCCCGCGGCGCCGTCACCGGCGGGGCGGAGGAATGGCTGCTCGTGCAACTCTGCGACAACAGCGTGCTGGCGATCGAGGCTATTGGCGATTTCCTCGGCACGCTACGCTTCTGGTAGGGCACGGACCGATATGTTGATCGACAACATTATGACCGCCGGATACGAGCTGGCCACGGTCGGCACCATCCTGTTGATGATGCTCGGCGTGGTCGCCGGGCTGATCGCCGGCGCCATACCGGGCTTTACCATCGCCATGGCCGTGGTGCTGGTGCTGCCGTTTACCTTCGGCATGAGCGCGGTGCAGGGCTTGGCCACCATGATCGGCGTCTATGTCGGCGGTCTGTCGGGCGGGCTGATGTCGGGAATTCTGACGGGCATACCGGGCACCCCGTCCTCGGTGGCGACCACCTTCGACGGGTTCCCGATGGCGCGGCGGGGCCAGCCCGGGCTGGCGCTGGGGCTCGGCGTCTGGGCGTCGTTCTTCGGCGGCGTCATCAGCGCGGTGATTCTGGCCCTGGTGGCACCACAGCTCGCGCGCATCGGGCAGGAGTTCCAGCCCTGGGATTATTTCGCCCTGATGGCCTTTGCCCTGACGGTGACCGCGTCGCTCGCCGGGGAGAACATGGTCAAGGGGCTGATCGCCGGGCTGGTCGGGCTGCTGGTGGCCACCGTCGGCGAGGATCTGGTGGTCGGCGTGCCGCGCTTCACCTTCGGCGCCGACGCGCTGCAGCAGGGCTTCGCCTTCCTGCCGGTGCTGATCGGCCTGTTCGCGTTCAGCCGCCTGCTGAGCGACGTCCGCGATGCGGGCAAGGCGCGGCAGAACCTGGGGGCGTCGTCCGCCGAATCGGTCAAAATCGAGCACATGAAGGCCGCCCGCATGGTGCTGGCGCACTGGCGCAACCTGATCCGCTCGTCCTTGATCGGCGTGTTCACCGGCGTGCTGCCGGCCGCCGGCAGCTCGATCTCCAACATTCTCGCCTATGACCAGGCCAAGAAATACTCGAAGGAGCCGGAGAAATTCGGCACCGGACATATCGACGGCGTGATCGCGCCCGAATCCGCCAACAACGCGACCGCCGGCGGCGCGCTGACCGTGATGATGGCGCTGGGCATACCGGGCGACATCATCACCGCCGTGATGCTGGGGGCGCTCTTGATCCACGACGTAGTGCCCAGCCCCAACTTCATCAGCGAAGAGCCGACCATCGCCTATGCCATCTTCATCGCCTTCTTCGTCGCCAACTTCCTCACCCTGGCGCTGCAATCGATCACGCTGCGCGGCTTCGTGCTGGTGACCAGGGTCCGCATGTACATGCTGGCCTCGGTGATCCTGTTCTACTGCGCGCTGGGGGTGTTCGCGCTCAACAACGTGCAGTTCGACATGTGGACGCTGTTCTGGTTCGGCGTTCTGGGCTTCGTGATGCGCACGCTGGGCTTTCCCATCGTGCCGGTCGTCCTGGGCGTGGTGCTGGGCAACATCGCCGAGGACGCGCTGGCCCAGGTGATCGCCATTTCCACCGATCCGAGCCCGTTCGTGACCCGCCCGTGGTCGCTGTTTTTCATCCTGCTGAGCCTGTATTCGTCGTTCTTCCACGTCTATCAGAAGCGGCGCGGCACGCGGCGCTGGACGCTCTACTTCATTCCGGCGATGTGCGTGTCGATGGCCGTGCCGATCGTCATGATGGACGGCGCGGTCCGCCCGGCCCTCGGCGCCGCGCTGTTCCTGTTCGGGATTTATATGGCGGTGACGCGGCATCGCGCCGGCTGGGAGGGGGCGTCTACGCCGGAACCGCAGACCGTCGACGCGCTCGACGAATAACCGCTGGCGGGACCTCAGAATGCCGGAGGGTCGATGCCGCTGGCGCTGAGCTGCGCGGCGAGTTGCGCCTTCAGGCGGCCGAGGCCGGCTTCGTCGGCCGCCTCGCAGCGGGCGACCAGCACCGCCTGGGTGTTCGAGGCGCGCAACAGCCACCAGCCGTCCGGCGTGCGCACCCGCGCGCCGTCGATATCGTTTACCTCCGCCCCCTCGGCGCGGAGCCGGGCCTGAACCTCCTCGATCACCGCCGCCTTGCGATCCTCGGCGCAGTCGAAGCGGATTTCCGGCGTGTTGACGGCAACCGGCAAGCGCGCGCGCACGTCGGCGAGGGTCTCCTCGCTCCGGCCGAGGATGTTCAGCAGCCGCACCGCCGCGTAAAGCGCGTCGTCGAAGCCGTAATAGCGGTCGGCGAAGAAGATATGGCCGCTCATCTCTCCCGCCAGCGGCGATCCGGTTTCCTTCATCTTGGCCTTGATCAGCGAGTGGCCGGTCTTCCACATCAGCGGCGCGCCGCCCATGCGCGCGATCTCGTCGAACAGCACCTGGCTCGCCTTGACGTCGGCGATGATGGTGGCGCCGGGGCGCTCGGCCAACACGTCGCCCGCCAGCAGCACCATGATCTGATCGGCCCACAGGATTTCGCCGCCGCCGTCGACCACGCCGATGCGGTCGCCGTCGCCGTCGAAGGCGATGCCGAGATCGCAGCCCTCGGCCCGCACCGCTTCCTGAAGCTGGCGCAGATTCTCCGGCACCGTCGGATCGGGATGATGGTTTGGAAAACTGCCGTCGATGGTTTCGTTCAACAGCACGTGCCGCCCCGGCAGACGCGCCGCCAGCGCCGCCAGCGCGTCGCCGGCCGCGCCATTGCCCGCGTCCCAGGCGACCGTAAGCTCGCGCCCGGGACGGAAATCCTTCATCAACCGGTCGATATAGGCGTCGAACACCGGGCGGTCGCGGCCACCGCCTGTGCCGCTCTCGAAATGGCCGTCGGCGGCGATAGTGCCGAGCCGCTGGATGCCCTCGCCATAGAACGCCTGGGTCCCGAGCATTATCTTGAAACCGTTGTAATTCGGCGGGTTGTGCGAGCCGGTGACCATGATGCCGCCGTCCGCCACAAGATCGTGTACCGCGTAATAGAGCATCGGCGTCGGGCCCAGCCCGACCCGCAACGCGTCCACCCCCGTGGCCGTCACGCCAACGACCAGCGCGTCGGCGAACTCGGGCGAGGAATGCCGCCCGTCAAAACCGACGCAGACCGAGCCGCCGCCGGCGCGCCGGACGATGCTGCCGAAGGCGCGGCCCACGGCCCTGGCGTCGTCGGCCGTCAGCGTTTCGCCGACGATGCCGCGGATGTCGTATTCGCGCAGGATCGAGGGGTCGAGGCGGCGCGCGTCCGTCATTGGCCGTTGCGGCCGTCGCCGCCGGTTGCGTTGTCGCCCGTTACGTCGTTACCCGTCCGGGGCCGCCCCACCGAGGTGTAATCGAAACCGGCGTCCGCCATCTCGTCGGGATTGTAGATGTTGCGCAGATCGATCATGACCGGCGCCTTCAGGAGCGATTTGACGCGCGTCAGGTCGAGCGCGCGGAACTCGTTCCATTCGGTGACGATGACCATGGCGTCGGCGCCGTCGAGCGCTTCGTAGGCGTCGGCGCACCATTCCACGTCGTCGAGCAGCTTCTTCGCCTCCTCCATGCCCTCGGGGTCGTAGGCCTGAACCCGGGCGCCGGCGGCCTGCAGCGCCGGCACGATATCCAGGCTCGGGCTGTCGCGCATGTCGTCGGTGTTGGGCTTGAAGGTCAGGCCGAGCACGCCGATCGTGGTCCCCTCGATCGAGCCGCCCATGGCGGCGATGATCTTGCCCGCCATGCGCGGCTTGCGCTTGTCGTTGACCTCGACCACGGTCTCGACGATCGAAATCGGCGCGCCCGCCTCCTGCGCCGTGCGCACCAGCGCCAGCGTGTCCTTGGGAAAGCACGAGCCGCCAAAACCGGGGCCGGGATGCAGGAATTTACCGCCGATGCGGCCGTCGAGGCCGATGCCGCGGGCCACGTCGTGCACGTCGGCGCCGATCTTCTCGCAAAGATCGGCGATCTCGTTGATGAAGGTGATCTTGGTGGCGAGGAAGGTGTTGGCCGCGTATTTGATCAGCTCCGAGGTTTCCAGCCCGGTGAACAGGATCGGCGTCTCGATCAGAAACAGCGGGCGGTAGAGCTCGCGCATCAACTCCCGGGCGCGGTCGTCGGCGGCGCCGATCACCACCCGGTCGGGGCGCATGAAATCGCCGATCGCCGATCCCTCGCGCAGGAATTCGGGATTCGAGGCGACCGTGAAATCGGCGTCGGGCCGGGTTTCGCGAACGATGCGCGCGACCTCGCGGCCGGTGCCCACGGGCACGGTCGATTTGGTGACGATCAGGGTAAAGCCGTCGATCGCCTCGGCGATCTCGCGGGCGGCGGCGTACACGTAGCTCAGATCGGCGTGCCCGTCGCCGCGCCGCGACGGCGTGCCGACGGCGATGAACACGGCGTCCGCGCCCGAAACGGCGGCAGGCAAATCGGTGGTGAAGGAAAGCCGCCCGGCGGCCACGTTGCCGGCGACCAGATTCTCCAGACCCGGCTCGTAGATCGGCATCTCGCCCGCAAGCAGGCGGCCGATCTTGGCCTCGTCCTTGTCGACACACACCACGTCGACCCCGAACTCGGAGAAACATGCCCCGGAGACCAGGCCCACATAGCCCGTGCCGATCATCGCCACTCGCATGCGCGCTCCCCCTATTCCACACCCTAATTAGTCGACCATCGGTTAACAGATCGCGAACCGCCCCGGACCGCTCGTACGATTAGGGCTTATCCAGCAGCCCGCGCAAGACTTCGCGCGCCTCGACGCCCATATCCGGGCGTTCCAGGGCGTAGGCGACGTTGGCGGCGAGGAACCCGGTCTTGTTGCCGCAATCGTAGCGCACGCCCTCGAACCGCAGCCCGTGGAAGGGCGCCGAGCCGATCATCCGCGCCATCGCGTCGGTCAACTGGATCTCGCCGCCGGCGCCCCGCTCCTGGCGGTCGAGATGGGAAAATACCTCGGGCTGCAGGATGTAGCGCCCGATGATCGACAGGGTCGATGGCGCGTCCTCGGGCGCGGGTTTCTCCACCAGCCCCTTGACCGCGGCCAGTCGGCCGTCGTCGCTGGCGATGTCGAGAATGCCGTAGCGCGCGGTTTCCCCGCGCGGCACGTCGATGACGGCGACGACGTTGCCGCCGGTCTCCGCGTAGGCGTCCGCGAGTTGCTTGAGGCACGGCGTCTTCGACAGGACCAGATCGTCCGGCAGCAGCACGGCGAAGGGCTCGTCGCCGACCAGATCGCGCGCGCACCAGACCGCGTGGCCGAGGCCCAGCGGCTCGTCCTGGGGCGCGTAGAACACCTGATCGGGCGACGGCAGGCCGTCCAGGCTGGCCATGAGATCGCTTTTGCCGCGCTCCTCGAGCGCCCGGGTCAGTTCGGGGCTATCGCCGAAATAAGCCTCCAGAAACGGCCGGCTGCGGCTGGTGACGAAAATGAACTCCTCGACGCCGATCGCCTGCGCCTCGTCGATGGCGTATTGGACCAGCGGCCGGTCGACCACCGGCAGCAGTTCCTTGGGCAGCGCCTTGGTCGCCGGCAGGAAACGCGTTCCGAGCCCGGCCACGGGAAAGACAGCCTTGCGAATCGCTCGCGTCATGGATTGAGATTCTCTAGCCGAATCCGCGCCTTACCGGACGAAACCCGGCCCGGCGCCGGGCCTTTGTGCCACAAGCCCGCATCGCGGCGCAAGCGGCGGTATGTCGTCACCGGGTACGAATTGGCACGGCCCCACGGCAATCGTGAATAATTCCGTTCGTGGCGGTGATGGCGGTGGTGGCGATAGCGGCGGTTTCCAGCCGCCGTGGGAGCGACGCCTCATGTCGATCCGGCGGCGATACCTTGTTCCGGCCCGCCGGGTTTATCCGGTGCCGGATCGCGGGTGAACACGAAACGCTGGTAAAGATAGCCGATGCCCACCAGGCACAGCCCCAGACCCAGGAAAGAGGCAACACGGTACAGTCCGGTCAGGTCCGACATGTCGGAAAGAAACACCTTGCCCACCGTAACCATGACCAGCGTCAACGACGCGTAACGAAGCCACGGGCTACCAATGCGCAGGCCAAGCGCCAGCAGTGCGCCGGCATAGCCAAGCCACAGCACCGAATAGCTGTACCATTCGGCATCCGTGGTCGCGCCGACGGACAGCACCGCGCCCTGGAAGAAATGCCGAACCTCCAGAGAAAGGTACAAAAAGATCAGCAGCAGCCCAAGAATACCGGCCGTCAAGGCGAGCCGCGGCTCACCGTCATGCCGCAACAGGCGCGCGAACAGCAATGCGAACGCGGCCGGCACCGCATAGGCGAGGAACAGGAGATCGAACACCAAGCTGTCGCCTACCGTTACCGAAGACCACAACGGATTCTCGGCAACGGCTTGCAGAAGCACCACCTGTGCCGCCGCGATGACGGCGAGGCCGCGCCAACCCCATCGCAACACGGGACGACCGTCGGCCCGGCACCGCACCGCCAGGCCGTAAGACATGCCCAGCCAGGCGATCGACTGCAGGCTTTGTTCGAGCAACGAATAATCCGCACTGTCCAGCGAACCGGCGATAAGGGTACGGATCTCAAAGGTCACCAGGAGAACGAAAAACGCAAGCGCGCCGGCTTCGAGCATTGCCACCAGATTGTCGTCGGCGGCCCGGCGAAAACGTCGGGCGGAGTAGTAAAACGCCGCCGCGGGTATGCCGTAACCGTACAAAAGCCAGTTCAAGCCCGGCAACTCGCCTACCGGGTAGTTCAGGACCTTGTAGTTCAGCACCAGCCTTACCAGCACAACACCGGCAACCAACATCGCCAGCCAACGTATCGAGCCCAGGCGCAGCCGTTCGGCGATCCAGGCCAGCGCCGGCAGTTGCAGCGACAGCGCCACGGTGAGCCACGCCTGTTCGAGAGCCATCGCCATGGCCAGGGCAAGCGCGGCAACGGTCGCCGCCGCGTAAGCGCCGAGTCCCGCCGTGAACCCGGGGAGTGCGCGGTCGCGCTCGACTCGCGCCGCCGCCGCCACGGCGAGGCCGGCCAGCGCCAGAGCCACCATCGCCCAGCCAAAGTCGGTCTCCAGCGCCTCGACCCGCCAGTAAGCGACCGCGAGCATCAAGACCGGGGTCGCCGCCGACACGCCGGCCCATAGCGCGGGACGTCGGGCGCCCCACATGGCGACAAATCCGCCAACTCCCAACAAAATCCCCAGTCCCGCGGTGGCCGACGCAAAGTCCCACAGCTCCGGCGGCACGACGGGGCTGCGAACAAGACCGTAGGGCCTCCCCTCGACCGTAAACAGCGGCTCCCGCGCGGCTATGATTTCCGGAACGTGCCAGGTCGCGATCACCGCCAGGGCAAGAATTGCGGCAACGATGGCGAGGGTATCGAGGGCGGCTTCACGGCGCGCGACCAGCAAATAGAAGCCAACGAACGCCGCCAGCGCGGCGAACGAAACGGGACCATAGGCGTCCATGCGCACCAGCATGTACGCTAACTCCGCCATCGCCAGGGAAGCGCCCCAGGCGATCCTTTGCGACATGCTTAGCCGGGAGAGCAGGTCTTGCCAGGTGACGATCGCCTCGGCGTCGGCGGCGCGGTCGCGCAAGAAGATGAACACGCTGGCAAGCAACAGCAAATAGATGGAAATGGCCGTTGTATCTTCGGGCGACCACGCGGTCACGAACCAAAGCACTACCCAAAACCCACCGCCGGCGAGCGTGCACCAAGCCAACCACCACCACGCCGTATAGCGGACAACCGCGAGCCCGCCGACGACGAGCGCGGCGAGATAGCCGAACAAGGACCAGGCGGACGGCTGGTCGCTCGGCACCAGGACCGGCGTGAGAAAGCCGCCGAGCAGACCCAGGAGCGCGATGAACGGCCCCTGCAGCAGCGACAAGGCCACGCCGCAAACAGCCACGATGGCAAGCAAGAGAAAGGCGGCAAGCGGAGGCAGCAGATCGTACAGGGCGAACGCCGCGTAGGCGCTGGCAAAGGCGGTAAACAGACCCGCCGCGGTCAAGGCGGGAGGCACGTAATCCGCGCTGATTGCGGCGACGGCCCGCTGCAGCGGCCGGCGGCGAAGCCATTCCCCGCCAATGACGAGGACGACGCCGAGCAGGAATCCGAGCGTCACCCGAATCGCCGGTCGGAGCCAGCCCTGATCGATCGAGTATTTGACCAGGAAGGCGCCGCCGAGGCTGATCGTCGCCGCGCCGAGCCAGACCAGCCAGCGCGACGCGAGCTTTTCTTCGAAATCGCCGTCACGCGTCCGGTCGGCAGGCGCGGACGGGGGCGCTTCCAGCCCGGACTGGTCCGGCACGGGCGTCTCCGTAACAGGTGGCCCGCCGGGGGAGCCGGATTCGGGCGGCGCGGCCGTCGTGATCCGGGCGCTCTGAGTGTGGAGCGGTTGGGATGTTGGTGTCCGCGGCGCCGCAAATGGCGCGGCTTCGGGTGCGGGATCAACTGGTGGTGCCGTGCCCGCCGCCGCGCTTCTCAGGGCGGCGACTTCTATCTTCAGCCACGCGACATCATTGCGCAGGCGCGTGGCCCGCACCATGGCCCAGATGCTCAGCACCGGCAGTCCGATCACGAACGCCAGCGCCACTATGACGCCCAATGCCTCCATGGCCCCTCGCCGGTCATGGCGCGGGTGCGTCGGCCGTCGCAACGGCCGACCGCCGGCGCCGCGACCATTTGGGAATACACACCATAGAGCGTGGGGAGCCGCGAAGGCAATTCATAGGCGCGCGGATTTCCGGGTCAGCCCGCCAGCAGGACTTCCTTGGCCTCGTTGATCTTGGCGGCCAGATAATCCGAGCCGCCGTGGTCGGGGTGGATCTTGCTCATCAGCCGGCGGTGGGCCTCGCGGATCTCGTCGTCCGCGGCGCCGGGCTGGAGACCGAGGATTTCCCAGGCCTCATCGCGGCGCATGCGTCCGGGGCCGAAGCCGGCGCCGCCGGCAGCGCCGGCCTGCTGCGCCGCGCGCTCGCGCCAGTCCGCGCCCTCGCGGCGGTCGAGGTAGCTTTCCAGCACCCGGGTCGATTGTTCGTCGCCGTCGGCGCATTCGCGCAGGAGCGCCACCAACTCCTCGAAGCTCATGGCGCCCAAGCTCCGTCCCTGGAACCGGCCGGCGATCACCTCGCCGTCCATCTCGCCACTGTCGTGGTCGAGGACCATGCGCAGGTACTGGGTCTCGACGTCGGAACTGCCGCCCGCCCGCCGGCGCGCCGCGCCGAAGCCGCCCGCGCCGAACCCGCCCGCGCCGCCAGCCACCGCGCGCCGGGCCATGAGGCGGGCGAATTCGCGCGCCATCGCCGCGACAATCAAGCCCAGCGGCGCTACCGCCCAGGCGAGCCGCCCGGTGAAGAGAAAGAAGGCGCCGACCAGAAGCGACAGGACGATCGCCGTCCATTTGATCGTGGTCAGCAGTTGCGAGGGCTGGGCGGTGACGAACCAGCGGCCCAAAATCATCAAGCCGACGAACAGCGCCACGCCCAATATCAGGTAGCTCATGCCCGAATCCCGCCAATCATCGCATCTGGTGCGTGATCTGCAGCGCCGCGCCGCCTCGCTTGCGGCCGTAATCCTCGAGCGCCTTGCGTCCGCCGGCGGCGTAGACCGCGACCGCCGACAACAGCTCGCGAAGCTGCTTGGCGCTGGCGGCGTCGAAACGGCAGCAGGCGCCGCCGGAAAGCTGGGCGATCTGCTCGAAGGCGTAGCGCGCGCCGGGGTCGTGGCCTTCGTGGAACATAAAGGCGGGCACGCCCAGGAGGCCCAGCTCGCCGGCGATATGACACAATTCGTCCACGTCCTCTTCCATGGCATCGCCGACGAAGACCAGGGCGTCCGCCTTGCGCGTCTCCGATTCGAGCACCGCGTGGCGCAGCACCTTGCGGATCTGGGTGCGCCCGCCGAGGCAATCGACGCCGGTCATCGACCGCACCAGATCGTCCGAACTGTCGAGCCAGGGTCCGGCCTGGAAGTCGCGGAAGCCGCGATAGTAGACCAGCTGTATCTCGAGCCCGCCGAGCGAAGCGGTTTCCTCGAACATCTGGCTCTGGATGTGGCAGGCCAGATCCCAGGTCGGCCGGCGGCTGGCGGTGGCGTCGATGGCGAAGATCAGGCGGCCGCGCTGGTCGGCGGGCTTGCTGACCGGCGTCGCCGCCACCTTGGCAAGAAAATCCTCGACCTGCCGGTCCGGCGATTTCGCCGGAACCTTTCTGTCATTGCCCGCCATTGCCCTCGTTCCGATGCAAACGTCCCGTCCGTCGAACGCAGCGCCGCCTATCGGCCGGCGATTCTGGCCGGCGCGTCGGCGAACCCCAACGCACCCATCAGGCGGCGAATTTCCTGCCGCGCCGCGACGTGCGACAGGTTGAGCTGAACCCCCGCGCCCTGCTCGCGCAAATCCAGTACGGTCAGGCCCTTGGGGAACAACTCGCGGAAAACCACCCGCTCGCCGAACCCGTCCATGAAATTAAACCCGATTCGCTTGGCAAGGTCCATGAGCGCCGCCCCGACCGCATGCATATTACGTGATTCCAAATGGTTAAGACGGTTTCTTAAGACGATCCAGTTGATGCTGCCGCCGTCGCGCTTGGCCCGCGCCTTGCGCTGCTCCCAGACGAACTCGCTGAACCGGCTCGGGCCCAGCACGCGCGGCGGCGCCGAATCGTCGACCCGGGCCAAGAGGTCGAAATCGACGAAGCTGTCGTTCATCGGCGTGATCAGCGTATCGGCGCGCGAACAGGCGTGGCGGACCACGTCGCTCACCGCGCCCGGACAATCGACGATAATGAAATCGTGGCTGGCGCCGAGGCGGGCCAGGAGATCGTCGAGCGCCTGGCGGTCCTCGGCGCCGGCGCGGGCGGCGCTGTCGTGGGTGCTGGGCTCGAACGGGTAATGGTCCGGCGTCCACAGCTTGAGGCCGGTACGCTCGCGGTAGGCGCGGCGGTTCTCGATGTAGCGCGTAAGCGAGCTTTGCTGCGAATCGAGATCGATGCTGGCGACCGCCAAATCCTCGCGCAACAAGGCCACCAGGAGATGCATGGCGGTCGTCGATTTGCCGGTGCCGCCCTTCTGATTGCCGAGCACGACGATATGGGCGCGGCGCGGGCCGGCGCTCGATATCGAGCCGCTTGGCGCTTCCGCGTGGTCAGTTCGTGTGAACAAGTCTGTCAAATTTAAATCCGGCAAATCGGTTTCCGGTAGCGCGGTCGTCGCCCTAGTGGATAAAATCCAACATATGGTACCCATACGATCCCGTATCCCGGTTTCTCGGCAGGAGAAGGCCCGCGGGCGATGCCGAAGCATCG
>CBDVDY010000054.1:0-13826 GCA_965372875.1 uncultured Alphaproteobacteria bacterium
CGCCGGAATCGACCACGCCGAAATCGGTGGCGCGAACGCCGAAGCCGGTGGCGCCGGAATCGACCACGCCGAAATCGGTGGCGCGAACGCCGAAGCCGGTGGCGCCCGAATCGACCACGCCGAAACAGGCGGCGCGAGCGCCGAAGCCGGTGGCGCCCGAATCGACCGCGCCGAAACCGGCGGCGCGAATACCGAAGCCGGTGGCGCCCGAATCGACCGCGCCGAAATTGGCGGCGCGAATACCGAAGCCGGTGGCGCCCGAATCGACCACGCCGAAACAGGCGGCGCGAACGCCGACCGAGCCCCGGCTTCCCTCGGTGGCGGCGCTGCCGCCGGCGCCAAAATCCGCCGTACCGGCAACGCCGGTAGCGCCGTCTTTCGACGTGGTGCGTGTCGAACCGAATGGCGACGCGGTCATTGCCGGCCGCGCGCCGCCGGGATGGGAAGTCATCGTGCGCGACGGCGACGAGATCGTCGGCCGGGTCACCGCCAACTCGCGCGGTGAATGGGTGTTGCTGCCCGACAAGCGGTTTCAGCCGGGCAGCCGCGAGCTGCGGCTCAGCGCCCGGGCGCCCGACGGCAGCGTGCTGGAATCGGACCGGATCGTGGCGCTCGCGGTGCCGGAACGCAGGGCACGGTCCGGGGAGGGCGGCGTGGCGCCGCCGCCGTTGGCCGTCGAATTGCCGAGGACCGGCGAGGGGCAGGCCAGGATCCTGCAGGGCCCGAAACCGCAATCCGAGAGCGCCCCGGTGCTGGCCATCGACCTTATCGAGTATGACGGCGAAGGGAATATTGTGGTCGCCGGGCGCGCCAGTCCCGGAGGTACGGTGCGGGTCTATCTCAACGACCGGTTTTTGGGCGCGCTCGTGGCAGATGGCGACGGCGCCTGGCGGCTCGAGCCGGACTACCGGCTACGGCCTGGGTCTTTCACGCTGTGGGCCGTCGAGATAGACGGGGCGGGCCGCGCCATCGCCAAGGTCGAGGCGTCGTTCGAGCATGGCGGGCCGGTCGCCAATTGGCCCGCGGGGCGGGAGATCATCATCGTGCACGGCCACACATTATGGTGGATTGCGCGGCGCCTTTACGGCCGCGGCGCGCGCTACGCGGTGATCTTCGAGGCGAACCGCGACAGTATCCGCGATCCAGACCTGATTTATCCGGGACAGAAATTTTCCCTCCCGCAAGTCGACTGAGCGCGACCGCCATCGAATGGGTCGATATCAGTGAGATTCGGTATCAGTCAGGAGATGGTGATCGGCTTCAGCTCGGCGCCGATCAGGTCGAGATAGGGTTTCGCCGTGGCCAGGAACATCGCCACGCCGGCGATAACGGCCCACGCGGTCGCCGGCCGCGGCAATGCGCGGGTATGGTGGAGTCGGATGTGCTGCTCCGGCGATATCGAGAAGTCGATGTCTTGCAAATACTTGCCAGTGCTCAATATGGTCAGGGTTTTTCGCCTTGTGTCGGCCGAAAGCAGGCTAAAGGGCAGGGGGCCAAGATCGCCATCGATGATGAGCGAGACGCCGCCGCCGACGGGACGAATAATGCCGTCGAACCGGATGCCGAAATAGACGAAGGAGAAGTGCATCTCGCGGGTGAGCGGCGCCGCGCCGGCCCCGTTGCCAGGCGCGAAGCCGGGCGCGCCGGATCGGGCGGGCGGGCTCGCCTCCGCCTCGGCCCCGATGTATGGCGGGTGGCCGGCCATACGCAGGATGTCGGTGGCGATTTTGCTCATGCCGGTATGGATTCCCCAGGCCCGCCCTGGGCCCTCCCTGGGGCGATCCTAGGCGGCGCCCTCTAACAACAGGTAAATCCCGGCCGGGACGGCCCGGAACCGGCGAAAATCACCGGTTTTAGGCCGTGCCCAGACCGATTCGCGCGTGCACGTAGAGCTGATAGGTATCGCCGTCGAAATGCGCCGCGAGTTCGGCCTCGACCGCTTCGTGAAAGGCCCGCCGCTCGGATTCCGAAGCGGTTGCGAGCCGTGATCCGAGGCTCATGTCGGCCTGCGCCAGCCAGAACCGGCGGCCCGCCGGTACGCGGGGCGAGAAGCGCAATTCGCGCTCCTTCACGTCGGTAAATCCGGTCGCGCTCATCCGATCGGCCAGCGCGCCTTCGGCGCCAAGACGAAACTGTGTCTCCAGGTCATATCCCGGATCGTCGCCGAATACCGCCATCGCGGCGGCGGCCAGGACACAAAATATGGTCGTGTCCTCGCGCGGACCCCAGACCATGAAGCCGGCGCGGCCGCCGGGCCTCAACACGCGGCGCGCCTCGGCCAGGGCGCGCTCCGGATGCGCGCAGAACATCAAACCAAACCGGCAGGTTACCCGGTCGAAGGCGGCCTCCGGGAACGGTAGGGCTTCCATGTCGGCGATCTCGAAATCGATGCTCGCGATTTTTTCGGTCCCCCGGGCGCTTTCCGCGCCGGCCCGCCGCCGCGCGGCCGCGAGCATCTCGGGCACCATGTCGGTCGCGACTACTCGTCCGGTGGGGCCCACCCTGCGGGCAACGCTCAGCGCGGGCTCGCCGGCTCCCGAGGCGAGGTCGAGCACGTCCTGACCCGGTTCGATGCCGACGGCATCCAGCAGCGGCTGGTTCATGCGGTCGGCGAGCCCGGCGATCTCGTCGGCCCGGCGGTCCCACATGGGCGCCTTTCCCGCCCAATAGGCTCGCGCCGCCTGCTTTTCGTCGTCGGGTTCGGGTGTGGCCATGGACGGAATTCCGATAGCGTTTATCCGCTCTCGCCCGGCAGTGATGGCCGAGGCGGGGCGCGCGGTCAAGCGTGCGGCGCTATTGGCGCGATCCCGCTGGCCCGCCGCTTGTGCCGGCGGACGCGCAATCGAGTTTAGCGGAACGCGGCGGGCGGGCGCTCATGACCCCATTCTCGGATGGGCGTAGCGCCGCGGACTTTGCGCCGGCGCGGGCTTGAGCGGCCGGCGAGCCTGCGGCCGCGCGTAGAACTTTCGATGGCTTTCGTCGAGGGTCGCTTCGAAGGGCTGTCGCATGGCGACCGAGCCGCCTTTTTTGCCGACTTCCCGCTGGGCCTCGTGCAACTGCTTGGCGAGGCTCTTGTTCCAGGGCAGAACGTAGGCGCGGGGTTCGGTTATCTCTTCACCGATCAGCAGCCACAGATAGATAGCTTCGCCCTCGCGGACGCTGGAGGCGATCACCGTCGCCTCTTGCGTGGCGGCGCGCGCCCATTCGATGGACACCGGCTTGGGCCGGCTCATCAATTCGTTCAGGCTGAGGTAGGCGACCGGCAGCATGAATCCCGCGACCACGACCGCGACCGCGCGAATCCACAGCTTGCGCGGCGCCCAAACCGCGATCGTCGCCAAGGCGCAGGCGAGGCAGACGACGATGACGAAGAGAACGAGGACATGATCCATCAGGACCGGCTCCTGAGCGGCCGCGGCATGCTGTGAAGACTCCCGGGCACGAGCTGGCCCTTGTCGTCGAGGTCGAACCTGAACACCGTTACCTCTTCGCCGTCCCAGTTGAGCAAGACTTTACTCGACAGAATCTGCTTGGCCGCTTCCCTGGGCGAGCGCTTGACGCTGGCAACCACCGTTACCGGCACCGGATAAACCATGCCGAGATTCTGGTAGAGGTGAACGTTCACCGTATAGCTGCCGGCGGGTACGCCGCGGCTGTAAGAGACCTCGTAATTGATATTGGATACGTCGGACCGGTGGCCGAGGTCGTCGCGCAGCAGGTTGAAGATTCGCCCGCCCTTGTTTGAGTAGCCGACCGGACGGTCGCCGGGCGCTTCCACCCAGAGGTCGATGTCCGCGTCGAGATGCTCGGGCCAGTGGATTTCGACGATGACGTTGCCCGGCGCCGACACCGATTCCTGCGCTTTGGCGGGCGGATTCAGGTGCGGCAGCAGCAGCAGCACGATGGCGATAAAGCCCAACAGCGCGAGCATTATGACGTCGCGGAACACCGTTCCGCCGTCATCGTCGTCGAACATGTCAAGACCGTGCATTGGCCTCACCGAATTCGACCAGGGAGGTAATCAAGTTGACGGTGCCATTGGCCAGGATATGGTAATTGACCATCAGCCACAGGTTCAGGATCGCGCCGACCAAAGTGGTGTAGAGTGCTACCGACATGCCGTCGATCAAGGTCGCGATCATCGGCGTGATCGAATCCACGTCGGCGGCGTTCGAGGGATCGATGCCGGAAAGCGCGATGATGAATCCGACCACCGTCCCGATCAGGCCAAGAAACACCAGGCTGTTGGCGAAATGCCGGATCGTTCCAATGCGGGTCGACAATTTGAGCCTGAGCGCCGCCGCGCTCATCGCCCGGCTGTTCCCGCCGCGGCCTCGGATTTGCGCCAGATATGTCGCTGCCCGCGACGGAAGAAGCGGGTGAAAATCCTTTATCTGGTTCAACTCCCGGCTGGTCTGAACCGCTTTCCATGTCGCCACCGCCAGCCCCACCAGGAAGGTCCCGAAGATCACCAGCGAGAGCCGAGTCTGATCGGACGAAATCACGAGATCCACGAAGCCGTGAACATAGGCAACGCTCAGCAACGCCAGAGCCGCCATATTGACGATGGCGAACCGTAGCAACAGTAGAGATTGATAGGAATCGGCTGCACGGCCCTTGGCCGCCGCCAAGAGCCAGGCAAGATGCTGGTCGCCGTCGGAATCGGCCTGCTCGGGCGGCGCCGGTTGGGGTGAGGATAATCCAATCTCGGCGGTGGACTGTGCGGGCATCGGACCCATCGTGGGCCTCCTCTGTCGTCTTCCCAGGCTGGCGAAATTCGATGCTAGGCAGATATGGTAAAAGCGGCGTTAAAAATGCTGAACAAAGTCTTTACAAGCGGTCCCCGTTCGGCCGCTTGGCCACGATCAATTTCGGCGACACCCGACCGAACGTAGCGCCGCCGCCGCGCTTTCTCGCGCCTGGATTACAATTCGCCACTGACCCGGTTCACGCCGGCACTCGGACGCCGCTTCACATCGTATCGGCCGAATAGCGGGAATATCGGGGGTTTGGAGGGGTTAACCGATGAGAAAACATTGTTCTCTAGGGTTCATGCCGCATGGGAGACGGTTGGAACACGGGCGACTCGGGTGGCGACGATAATGTCCGACGAGGCGGAAACGGAGAAAGAAGGCAGGGATCGCCGCAACTATACGCGGTCACCGGTCTTGTGGACGGGATCTCTGATAAGCGCCGACCGCACGGTCGACTGCGTGATCATGAATGCGTCGGCCAACGGCGCCAAAGTCAGGATATCGGAGGCAATACCGCTTACTTCGCCAATTACCCTGGACATTCCGCGCCTTGGCGCCTTCAAGGCCGAAATTGTCTGGACCAAGGAAAACAAGATCGGTGTCCGGTTCCTCGAGACGCCCGCCAAAGTGGCGCGGCTGATGGTCCAGATCCTGCCGCAGACCGACATCGCGTCCTGAAGCGAGGTGACGGAGGTGGCCCGGCAAGGTCGCGGCCGGGGCGCGGATCGGCGCCGCGGCGCGCTCTATGCGCTTAAGGTCTCCGGCGCGAGTGAGGCGCCCGCCGCCGCGAATGCGTCGAGGTTTTTGACTCTGTGCCTGGACTCGTCTTCTCCCGTCGCCAGCATCAACACGATCGCCACCACCGCGCCGACGCCGGAGGCAATGATGATCCTCTTGCGGCGGGAAAGGTTTCTCATGGCCGCCAAGGCGCTCTCCTGCTTATTGTCCGGGGCGATCGGGCAGGCCGCCGCTCCCGAGTTTATCGTTAACAAATTCTTGCTATTGTTTTCAGGCTAGCACACGAACGGCCACGCTCCCCACTAGAATCTAATATTAATTTTAGGAAATTTCTTTATGATTGCAGAGAGTTGCAATCGTTTTCCGATGTTCTGAATTGACTGATTTTGCAGCCTAATTCGGCCTTCGGATGGGAGCGTGGAGGCTCCCTGTCCGGCGGCGCGATCCCGTTGCACGATCAACTTGAAGGGATGGCTGGCTGGGGCGCAGGGATTCGAACCCCGATTGCTCGGACCAGAACCGAGAGTAATGCCATTATACGACGCCCCAAAAACCATAAAAAATCTATACCGTGATCCCCCGCGAAACCATATCCGGGCCCCGGCGCCGGAGCCGGCCCACCGAGTCGACGGCGCGGCCTTGTAGCACGGCGCTTCCGCTCTGCAAAGATTGCGAGGACCGCCGATCGGGTCAAGCCCCGACTGTCGCGGTTCCGCTGCCGCCGCGCGGGACGCGGCCAACCGCACCGCCGTCGCCGGGCCGGGGTTTGGAAATCGCGGGAATTTGAGCAGCGAAATTGATATCCCAACTGATCTGGCATAGGCTCGCGGGACCGGCCGGTGCGAAGGAATTCGAGCCGCGGGAAAGCGTGAACCGGGTCGCCGTCGCAGGCAGCCGCGGCGCCCGGCGAACAGGGTGGGGACATGACGGGCGAGGCCGAAAGGTTCAGCGTCAAAAGTCCGAGGCGCGCGCGCGGGCGTGGCGGAAGGGTTCCGACTTACGCGGCGCTGGATCTCGGCAGCAACAATTGCAGGCTCCTTGTCGCCCGGCCCGCGGGGCGGGGATTTCGTGTTGTCGATGCCTTTTCGCGCATTGTCAGGTTGGGCGAGGGGGTTGGGGCAAGTGGGGTCCTGTCCGACGCGGCAATCGCGCGCACGGTCGGCGCGCTGAAAGTGTGCGCCAAGAAGATGCGCCGCCGCGGCGTTACCAGTGGGCGGAGCGTTGCGACCGAGGCCTGCCGCCAGGCAAGCAATTGCGGCGCTTTCCTCGACCGGGTCAGATCGGAAACCGGCCTGGAGCTCGAGATCATCAGCGCCCGCGAGGAGGCCCGGCTGGCGCTCGCCGGCGTTATGCCGCTTTTGGACGCGGACACGCCGTATGCCTTTGTCTTCGATATCGGGGGCGGCAGTACCGAGCTCATTTGGCTTTCGCTACAGGACGGCGCGGCGCGCATCCTCGCCAGCCATTCGATCCCCTGCGGCGTCGTCAACTTTTCCGAACGATACGGGGGGGACCGAATTTGCCAGGGCGTCTACGCCGAGATGGTTCGCGAAGTCGAGAATTCGCTCCGCGAATTTGAACGCACCTACTGTATCCGGGACAAGGTCGCCGCCGGCTTGGTACAGGTGCTAGGCACATCCGGGACCGTTACCACGGTTGCGAGCATCCATCTCGGGCTGTGCCGCTATGACCGGGCCGCGGTCGACGGAACGGAGCTGAAGATCGGTGAGATCGCCGCGGTGAATCGCCGGCTCGTGGACATGGATTGCGACGCCCGCGCCGCGCTGCCCTGCGTGGGCCGCGATCGCGCCGACCTCGTTGTCGCCGGCTCGGCCATTCTCGACGCGATCTGCCGGACTTGGCCATCGAACTCCGTTCGGGTCGCCGACCGTGGCCTGCGCGAGGGCATTCTTCTGGGCCTGATGAACGGCGACGGCTCCGGTTTGTCGCGCTGAGTCGCCGGTCATGAGCGGACGCAAAAAATCGGGCCGCGGCGGGGCCCGGGGCGAGTCGGTGCGCGTGAAAACGGCGCGGGGGCGGCGCGCGTCCTCGACCCGATGGCTCCAGAGACAACTCAACGATCCTTTCGTCGCCGACGCCAAGCGACTCGGCTACCGTTCCCGCGCCGCCTTCAAGCTCATTGACATCGACGACCGTTTTCGCCTGCTGCGCCCAGCGCGGCGCGTGCTCGATCTGGGCGCGGCTCCCGGAGGCTGGACCCAGGTGGCGGTGGAACGGGTCCAGCCGCAGCTCTCCGGCGGTCGCGTCGTTGCGCTGGACGTCGCGGCGATGGAACCGGTTTCGGGAGCTGTCTCCGTGACCATGGACATCACCGACTCCGGTGCGCTGGCCGCTCTGCGCGAGGCGCTTGGCGGCCCCGCCGACGTCGTGCTTTCCGACATCTCGCCCCCTGCTACCGGCCATACCCAGACCGATCATATACGAATTATGGGTTTGGCCGAGGCGGCGCTCGATCTTGCCGAGAACGCGCTGGCGCCCGGCGGCGCGTTTGTCGTCAAGGTATTTCACGGCGGTGCCGACGCGGATTTGCTTGATCGTTTGAAACGCCTGTTCAAGCGGGTCAAGCACGTCAAGCCGCCGGCGAGCAGAAAGGACTCGAACGAAATCTATGTCGTCGCCACGGGATTTCGCCCCGATTGATCCGCCGGGTTGACTTGCCCGATTGGGTTGACTTGGCTGTCAGGGGCCGGGCGGGCCGGATTGCGGACCGCGCCACGCGACCCCATGTATGAGTTCGCAAAGGCCAGCGGGCCTGGCCCGCCCGTCGCTCCACAGCACAGTCGAAGGACCACCATGACCGACCCCTACGAGCCCGACATCCCCGAAGATTTGCGGCCGAGGCTCGAGGACGTTCCGTTCGATTTGAACCGGGCTTTGTCCTCGGTGGTTGTGGTCCAAGCCGGGATTCCCGACGACGCGTTTACCGCACAATTGCTCGGCACCGAGCGCGCCGGGCATGGCGTGCTGATCGACGAAGCCGGGTTGGTCCTGACGATCGGTTATTTGATCACCGAGGCCGAGACCGTGTGGATTATCGGCGACGGCGGCAAGGTCAGCGCGGCCCACGTTCTGGGCTATGATCAGGAAACCGGGTTCGGTCTCGTGCAATCGCTGGACCGGCTTGACCTGCCCGCCATGGAATTGGGGAACTCCGCCGACCTGGACATCGGCGAGCGCGTTATCGTTGCCGGGCACGGCGGGCCGGCGCAAGCGATTAACGCGAACGTTATCTCCAAGCGCGAGTTCGCGGGTTATTGGGAATATTTGATCGACGAGGCGATCTTCACGGCTCCCGGGCACCCCAATTGGGGCGGCGCGGGTCTTATCGGCAAGGATGGGACGTTGCGTGGTATCGGTTCGCTCGCCATCCAGCAGGGCGCGCCGGGCGAACCCGCGATCGATGGCAACATGATCGTGCCGATCGATCTCTTAAAGCCGATCCTCGACGATCTCCGCACGTTTGGCCGGTCGCGCAATCCACCGCGTCCCTGGCTTGGCATGTTCACCTCCGAGGCGGACGAAAATCTTGTGGTATCTGGTCTGGTCGACGGCGGGCCGGCGTATGACGCGGACGTTCGCATCGGTGATTTCGTCGTCGGCGTCGATGGCGCGCCGGTCACCGATCTCGCTTCCATGTATCGCGCCGTCTGGTCGCTGGGCGAGGCCGGCGCCAAGGTGCCGCTCACGGTGTTTCGCAGGGGCGACACGCTCGATGTCACGGTGCGTTCCATCAATCGGTCCGACAAGCTGAAATCGCCGCGCGTGCATTAAAGCGGATTTGCTTTGGCGCTCCGGCGCCGAATCAAACCGGCAGGATGGTCTCCAGCCGCTTGGCCAGTTGATCGGCGCGCTCGCCGGTCAGATCCTTGTTGAGTTCGGCCGAGATGCTGGCACGGGTCGGCTTGTCGAGCGCCGCGCGCAATTCACCCAATGTGCGCGGCGGGGCCACCAACACCAGCTCGTCAAAATCGCCATCCGCGCGGCCTTTGTTCAAGATCGCGGCCATTTTTTCGGCGAACCGTGTTTTCTCGAATCGGTGACAGTCGACACGTGGCTCCATGGCGTGACGGCCGACGTCGGCGCTGTCATGGACCCGGCCCGGCCGGTCGGCGCCCAATTCTCGGGTTGGCATGGTGGACGGCGGGTGTTCGACACTCGTGACCGGCACAAGAGGCGAACTCCGTCCCGCCCTCGCAAAAATGCGACCACGCGCTCCGTCGACGACGGCGATCCAGGTTCTGGATTTTTTCATTGATAGCGATTCCTCGATCCGGAGTTTCCGGTCATACCTCATCGCCCAATATTTGGCGATTGCCGGAACCGGTGCCAAGGGAGCGCGACGGTAGGTCGCATGCCGCGCCCGCATCAAAGCGACATTGCTCAGCCGGACGGTTCGGCCGCCGTGCTCGACAGCAGCCGGGTTGGGAAGCCGGCCTCGCCGAGCGCGCCGATGATGTCGCGCACGTGCGCGGCGTCGCGGGTCTCGATGACCACGTCCAGCTCGGCCATTTTGACCGGCACGTCGTGGAACAGCCGCTGATGGTAGATTTCGATGATGTTCCCGCCGTTGTCGCCGATCAGCCGCGCCACCTTGGCTAGCGCCCCGGGGGCGTCGCTGATTTCGACCCGCACGCTGGCCATGCGGCCGTCGCGCACCAGACCACGCATCAGGATCGAGGCGAGCAGGCGCGAATCGATATTGCCGCCGGAGACCACGAGCCCCACCGTGCGCCCGGCGAATTTGTCGCGGTTGGCCAGCACGGCGGCCAGCGAGGCGGCGCCGGCGCCCTCGACCACGGATTTCTCGATCTCGATGTAGAGCCGCACGGCCTCCTCGATGCCGGTTTCATCGACCAACACGATGTCGTCGACCCGGGCTTCGACGATCGGGCGGGTGATCTCGCCCGGCGCCTTGACGGCAATGCCCTCGGCGATGGTCTGTCCGCCCGAACGCCCATTCGTGCCGCGCAGCGCTTCGTACATCGATGGGTACAAAGCGGCTTCGACGCCGACGATTTCGATCTCCGGCTTTAGGGCCTTGGCGGCGATCGCCATGCCGGCGATCAGGCCGCCGCCGCCGACCGGCACCACCAGAACATCGATCTCCGGCGCCGCTTCCAGCATCTCCAGCGCCACCGTGCCCTGCCCGGCGACGATCGCTTCGTCGTCGTAGGGGTGGACAAATGTCAATTTCTTCGATTCCCGCAGCGCGGTCGCGTGCTCCAGGCTCTCGTCCAGGCTGTCGCCTTGCAGCACCACCCGGGCGCCGAAAGCCTCGGTGTGCTGGATCTTGTTGAAGGGCGTGTCCTTGGGCATGACGATGGTCGCCGGGATGCCCAATCGTTCCGCATGGTAAGCCACGCCCTGGGCGTGGTTGCCGGCCGATACCGCGATGATTCCGGCCCGGCGCTCCTTTTCGGTCAGGCTCGCGAGCTTGACCAGCGCGCCGCGGTCTTTGAACGACGCGGTGTATTGCAGGTTCTCGAATTTCAGCACCACGTCGCAGCCGCACAGCGCCGAGAGCACGCGCGAGCGCGCCGTCGGCGTCTTGACGATGGCGCCGTCGAGCAGCGTCGCCGCCGCCCGTATGTCGTCGATGGTCACGCTCACTGTTCGTCTCCCCGCGGTTCGGCGGCAATGGGAACGAGTTTCAGCACGCCGACGCCGTCCGCCGCAAGCGCGTCGCGCGACCCGGCAAGGCGGACGTAGCGGACGTCCCGCCAGCGTTCGGCGAAATCGTCGTAATGTGGCGACAGCGGATTGCCCGATTGGCCGCTGGCGATGATGAAGCGCGAGGCGCCGAGATCGGCCAGATCGTACACCGCCCGAAAACCGGCGGCGTGGCGGTCGGCATAGGGCGCGGCCGCGTCGCGGACCCGGCTGCCGGCGCGGTTGAGGGTGAAGCTGCCACCATCGGCCGGCAGGCGGATGTTGGCGAACGAGCGGATCACCGGCACGAAATCGAACACCCGGTGGCGCAAATCGGCGTAGTGCGCGTCGCCCCAACGCCAGTCCGTCATGTTCGCCCCGTATGCATCCGTCAGTTGCTCCAGAGCCGTCGTCAGCGCCGCCGCGATGATCTCGTCGCAGGTCTCGGCCGGCCCGGTCGTGACGTCGTCGCACCACGGCCCGCCGCCGGTCAGCATTCTTTTGACCACCTCGGGGCGGAGGCCCCAGTAAACGTCCAGGAGCGGGCCAAGCTCGTCGCCATAGAGCAACCGGTTCAACGCGCGGAACCAGGCGGTGAAGATGAGCGGCTCCGGCCGGCCGCGATCCATGCGGTGGTCCCAGGCGCGCAGCATGGCGGCGGCGGCGCGGGCGCGCGGCTCGTCCGGCGCGGCCGGCAGCAAAAGCGGCAGCAGGTCGCGCGCGGCGTAGGAGACGGTGTCCGCCTGCATCGCCTGCGAGGCCTCGGGCGTGTGCGGGCCGCCGCCGTTCAACAGATCGGCGGCGCGCTGGGCCCGGCGCGAGCCGCCCCATTCGCGCGAAATCAGGTAAGGGTAGCCGCCATCCACCAGCCGGTTGTTGGCGTTGATCAGCACGCCCGATTCCGGGTCCAGGCCGTGCGGCAGTCGCTCGAAGGGGATGAACCCGGTCCAGTCGTGATCGCCGGTCCAGCCCGCGGCCCGCCGGTAGCCGTCGCCGTTCTTGCGGACCGGGATGCGCCCCGGGGCGTAGATGCCGATATGGCCGGCCACGTCGGCGTAGGCGATGTTCTGTACCGGCGCGCCGAAGAGCGATAGGGCGCGCGTGAAGTCGGCCCAGCCGGCGGCCCGGTTCAGGCGATAGATGGCCTCGGTCGTGCGGTCGTCCTCGCGCAGCCAGGGCGCGGCCAGGGTCATCACCGTGCCGTCCTCGGCCAGCTCCGGCGCGCGCTCGGTGAGCAATTCCTCGATCACCGGGCCGTGCCGGCTCTCGCGCACCACCAGCGTCACCGGCTCGCCGTCCTTGACCTTGATGATTTCGCGGCGCGTGACGAAGCGGCGCGGGCCGCCGGGCGCCAGGTATTTTCCGGCATCGTCCGGGTCGAGGCGCTCGATGAAGATGTCGTCGGTGTCGGCGTAGGTATTGGTGAAGCCCCAGGCGATCCGGCCGTTATGGCCGAGCAGATGAAACGGCGAGCCGGGCACGGTAGCGCCGGCGATCGACAGGTCCGGCGCCTCGATGCGCGCCAGGTACCAGAGGATCGGCGCCGACAGGCCGAGATGCGGATCGTTGGCCAGGATCGGCTTGCCGCTGGCGCTGCGCGAGCCGGCCACCACCCACTCGTTCGAGGCGCCCGGCGGGCCCAATACGTCGTTAGCCGGGGCGGCGGCCAGCCGGTGCGGCCTAGATAAATCGCCCAGGCGCGAGTCGGCATCGGCCAGGGTCACCGGCCCGGCGCCGGGATAGGCCGGGAACAGATCGTCCAGGCGCGCCTCGCCCAGCCGCTTGGCGATCCGGGCGCGCAGGATTTCGCTCCGCCAGTTGGTCGCCAGTTGCAGCGCCATCAGCCGCCCCCAGACCAGCGAGTCGGCCGGCCGCCAGGGCTCGGGCGAGGTACCCAGCGCGTAATATTCCGGCGGCCAGGCACCCTTGTGGTTGTCGATGTAGGCGTTCACCCCGGCGACGTAGGAATCGAGCGCCGCCCGCACCTCGGGCGAGAAATGGGCGCGGCTGGCCTCGGCCAGGCGATACAGGCCGAGGGTGCGGGTCAGCCGGTCGAGGCCCAGGCCCGGCGCGCCGACCAGCTCGGCCAGGCGGCCGGCGCCGGCCCGGCGCTGCATCTCCATCTGCCAGAGCCGGTCCTGGGCGTGCACGTAGCCGAGCGCCAGATAGGCGTCGGCGGCTTGGCCGGCGAAGATGTGCGGCACCCCGTTGGCATCGCGGACGATCTCGACCGGCCCGGCCAGCCCGGCCAGGGCCAGCGCGCCGTCGAGTTTCGGCAGCGAACTTTTGAGCCAGACGAAACCGCCGAGGCCGAATATTGCGACCAGGCAGAAAGCCGCGAAAAATCCCCGCCCGATCCAGCGCAGTATTCGGCGGAGTCTCATAAGATATTGATATTAAACATTAAATTAGCCCTCAGCCCTCAGCCCACAGCCCTCAGCTGTCAGCCGTCAGCGGTCAGCCCTCGGCCCGCGGCCCTCCGACATCCGACATCCGACATCCGACATCCGACATCTGACCTCTGACCTCTGACATCTGCCTTCACCCGGCCGCGTCGAGCCAGGCCAGGATGGCGGCGCGGTCGGCGTCGAGCGGGCGGGCGGGCCGGCGCGTGGTTGCGTCGGCGAAGGCGGAGAGCTTGATCGGGTTGCCGGCGACCGAGAG